>JAFDIC010000479.1 GCA_019308525.1 Deltaproteobacteria bacterium | reverse complement strand
TCTTCTGAGGCCTTTGACATACCAGGTATTGCGACCGGGCTTGCAGTGACGGCAGTGGGTGGTGACATACTCTTCATTGAGGCCACCAGGATGAAAGGGAGGGGTGATCTCACCCTGACGGGTCAGTTGGGGGACGTGATGAGGGAGAGCGCCCAGATCGCCCTCAGCTATGTGCACTCAAAGGCGAGCCAGTTTGATATCGATCCCGAGCAGTTCGAAAACAGCAAGGTTCACCTGCATGTACCTGCGGGCGCCATACCAAAGGACGGGCCTTCTGCCGGCGTCGCCATGATCATGGCGATTATCAGCTTGTTCAGCAACCGCGCGGAATAAAGATGAAGGTGCTGGCAGCGCACCGTGCCGGGATTTGCACGGTCATATTGCCCAAGCGCAATGAACGCGATCTGGAGGATCTCCCGGATGACGTGAAAAAGGAGATGAACTTCGTCCTCATTGACAGAATAGAAGAAGCCGTGGATGTGGCGTTGGTGCCGGTTGAAAAGAAAAAGTTGAAAGTAATGAAACAATAAACATCCTCCTTACCGTAGCTTGGTGCGGGGAGCTGGATTCCGGTTCTTATCATCACCTTGATTTGTGTTGAAACACAGACACGGCCTGTGATATGAAGGTCTCGGAGATGTTAGCATTTTGATGCTGAAGGGCAGGAGGTCAGTGCGGTGAAAGAGGAGATATTCAGGGAATACGACATTCGGGGCGTCCTGGACCGGGACTTTGACCTGGATGACATGGTAAGAATGGGGCATGCCTATGGAACTTACCTTCAGGAGCACACAGGCAAACGGGCGGTCATAGGAAGGGACTGTAGACTGAGCTCCCCCAGCATCAGGGACGCCCTTGTGGAGGGCCTTTTGAAATCGGGGGTCCACGTTGTTGATGTGGGTATATGTCCCACACCTGTCCTCTACTTCGCGATCAGGCACCTTGACACGGATGGGGGGCTGATGATAACCGCCAGTCACAACCCTCCCGAGTATAACGGCCTAAAGGTTTGTCTTGGCAATGACACCATTTTCGGCCAGGAGATCCAGGAATTCAGGAAACTGGTGGAAAAGGGCCACTTCAAGGAAGGCAAAGGTACCCTTGAAACCTATGACATAATGAGTCCATACACGGATTTCCTGGTCGCAAATATCTCCTTGGCACGTCCGGTAAGACTGGCAGCGGATGCGGGCAACGGCACGGCCGGAATAGCAGCGGGCCCTATCTTGGAGAGGCTTGGCTGCAAGCCTGTAAAGCTGTTTTTCGAGATGGACGGCAATTTCCCCAATCACCAGCCTGATCCCACGGTCTTGAAAAACATGTCGGCCCTGATAGACAGGGTTCGAGAAGACGGACTGGAATTCGGGATAGGCTTTGACGGCGATGGAGATCGAATCGGGGTGGTGGACGAAAAGGGACAGATTATTTGGGGTGACATGCTGATGGTGATATTTGCCAGGGAGATATTGAAAGATAACCCTGGAGCAACGATTATCGGCGAGGTCAAGTGTTCCCTGAACATGTATAATGATATTGAGGCCCACGGCGGAAAGGCGATCATGTGGAAGACGGGCCATTCCCTGATAAAGAAAAAACTGCGGGAGGAGAAGGCCTTACTCGCAGGCGAAATGAGCGGACACCTGTTCTTCGCCGACCGTTATTTCGGTTATGATGACGCCATCTATGCCGCGTGCAGGCTCCTTGAGATTTTGTCCAGGAGAAGCCAGCCCCTCTCGACCTACCTGGAAGATCTTCCCAGGACCGTCAGCACCCCTGAGATCAGGATAGACTGCCCGGAGGACAAGAAATTCAAGCTTGTTGAGATGGTCAAGGAGGAGTTGCGAAAGGATCATGAGATTGTGGACGTTGATGGCGTCAGGGTGATCTTTCCAGACGGTTGGGGCCTTTTGAGGGCTTCCAACACGGGCCCTATACTGGTCCTGAGGTTTGAGGCCAAGGATAAGGCACGCCTCCAGGAGATCCGTTCCCTGGTGGAGGGGACACTTGAAAAAATGAAAAACAAAGTATGATGGCTTCGTAGAAAGCCCATCTGCTGCGTTGCGCTTCATCTTTTCTCACTGCGGCGTACTCCCTGTGTACACGCCTCACTCCCAAAAAACTTGCGCGCCTTGCATCTGGGGCTTTCCCGAAACCGTCAGTGCCACAGGATCACTGTGATTAGAGCAAATCATCATTTTCTCCCCTGGCCTGCTGGCTACCAATGCCTAATCTCAAGAAAAGCCACAAACACCTTTTCGGTCGAGTCATTGTAACTTCTTTTCCAGGCGCGCCCTGATTTCACTGACAAATTCTTCGGTGTAGACTGCTCGATTCTGCTCATTCGGGATCGCGAGACTTACTAAGTCCCCGGTCATGCAGCCAGACTCAATGGTTTCCCTGGCAGAGCCTTCCAGGGCACCGGCGAAATGAGCGACATCTGGCGTCCCGTCCATCTCTCCCCTTTTCCTTAGGCCAGAGGACCAGGTGAAGATAAGGGCCATGGGATTGGTCGACGTCTTTTCCCCCTTGAGGTACCTGTAATAATGGCGTTGTACGGTGCCGTGAGCGGCCTCGTACATGAAACATCCCCCAGGGGAAACTAACACAGAAGTCATCATGGCAAGGCTGCCGTAAGAGGACGCAAGCATATCCGACATGACGTCGCCGTCATAGTTCTTGCAGGCCCAAAGCAGACCGCCCCGGGATTTCATGATCCTTGCAACCGCGTCATCGATCAGGGTATAGAAGTAGGACAGGCCCTGGGCCCGGAACTTTTCCTTCCATCTGGCCTCGAATTCTTCCTCAAAGATCTCCTTGAATCGACTATCATATGTTTTGGAAATGGTGTCCTTGGTGGCGAACCAGAGGTCGAGTTTCTGCTCACAGGCGAAGGTAAAGCAGGCCATCGCAAACTTTCTGATGGAATCATCCGTGTTGTGTATTCCCTGGAGAATCCCCGGACCCAGGAACTCGTGGATTTCCCGGCGTATCGGTTCCCCGTCCCGAGGAGTAAAGACGATTTCTGCCTTTCCAGGGCCGGTTACACGGAACTCTGAGTTCTTGTAGACGTCTCCATATGCATGACGGCCTATGAAGATGGGTTTTACCCAGTTGCGTACCGCTGGAGGAATATTCTTCACCATGATCGGCGCCCGAAACACGGTACCGTCCAAAAGCCCCCTGATTGTGGCGTTTGGACTCTTCCATTCCTTCTTGAGATTGTACTCTTTTACCCGCCCTGCATTGGGTGTGATAGTGGCACACTTGACCCCCACACCGCGTCTCTGTATTGCC
>JAFDIC010000478.1 GCA_019308525.1 Deltaproteobacteria bacterium | reverse complement strand
GTACCCTCCAGGACGGCAAAATCACAGTCCAGAAATATCAGGTAGTCTCCACGGGCGGCACGCACGCCGTTGTTTCGAGATGCTGCTGCCCTGAACCCGGCTTTTTCCTGCCGGGCATATTTGATTGGATATGAGTATCCTTTGATCATCTCCTGCACGGCTGCCGCCGTCTCTCCGGGTGAACCATCGTCAGTGATGATTACCTCGTCAAAGTCGCCTGAGGAAAAGTGGAGGGAATCCAGGCAACACTTCAGATGGCCAAGTCGCTCGTAAAAACAGATAATAACGCTTACCATGTCTTACCCACGTTCAAAGAACTGGAACCGCCTCTTACCCTTGTATACCAGGCGAAGTAACCTGGCCCTGAAGCTGCGGCGGTAGGCCGGGATGGTGACGGTCTCTCGGGGGGGCATTGGGAACCTTGCCGTCCGCTTGATATGGGTCGTAAGAAAAGGAAAGAGTTGATATCGGTTCAGAACAAGCTCCCGGGCCTCCTTCAGGGCCGGCAGCCTTCTGTGCCAGTTCTCCTCCGTAGCCTCCCTTTTTATGGCGTCCAGAACCTGTTCAGGCTTCCCCAAGTCGATCCGAATGAGCGCTTGTCGCGGAAAATACTCCTCAACATTTGTACAGCCGGAATAGAAAGGGATGGTCCAGCTCAAAAAGCAGTCAGCCAGCTTTTCGGTCCACATGTCGGGACCGGAGTTGTTCTCAACAGCCAGTGAAAAGAAATAGGGGGCGAGTCCTTCCCACTTATCTTCAATAGGCCGTGCTGCGCGACCCCAAAGATCGATGTCCAGGTCAGTCTCTTGCAGGAACCGTAAGAACCGCGCCCGCCTGACGTGGCCTGGCAAATCGTTTCCACGACCGACTACCCAGGAAAGCAATTCCCTTTTTTGGGGGATTTCACCCCTGATAAGTTCATCGTAGGTCCTTCCGACGTGCCAGGGAATCGCGGGGGGGGCAGTTACATAACGGCCCGAACCGTCAGGAACCGGGCGGTGAGTGAATACCTTTGCGAATGGTTCATGTCCCTCAACTACCCAGTCTGTCAGTCCTGGATAATAAGGCTCTTGCACCACCATCCAGACATGCTCTCGTGGACATCTCACCGTTACCGGTTGAGGCATCCGATTATTGAGCACTACTAGAAAATCACACTCCTTCACTTCATTCAAGGTGAAACGAATCCCGTGCCACTGTCCGCATTGGCCGGGAGTCTGCCGCATCAGGTCCGGCCAATCCCAATCTTTGACTATGCGCACCAGGGTCATCAGTATGGGACCTGGAAATCTTAGAGCTTCTCCTTGTTGGTTCTATAGAACTTTTCGTTTGGATACTGATCCGGCCCCGGATCAACAAGGGACATTGGGTGTTCAAACATGCCACGGATGCCGGCCGTGTCAGGGCGGTACTTCTTAGCGATGAACTTCTTGTTGAAAAGGCTGTACTTGGTACCGGAATGGCACTGGATGTTGCTGGGCCTGTAATTGTGAACGGTCTCTTCAGCGAAGTTCTTTAACCCCTTGATCCTAAAGTTGGCGATAGGTCTTTCGAACGCATTCATGTATCGCCAGGTGATGTCACCGTCTTCCTCGCCAATTCCTAGCAGTCGTTCATCGAAATACCCGAGCCGATCAATCTCCTCCCTGCTGATGAGGTAATGTGACCAGGACTCATTGATGGTGAACGACCTACCCTCATTGCGGGCGATACAGCGTCGGATGACCCCGAGGAACTTCCGATCAGTTATCATAATATCATCATTCAACATGAGGATGTGATTGGAAGTGGCATGGACGATAATACTGTTCCACAGCTTCGACAGCCCCCTGAACCTTGGAAACATGAGAGGAAATACTTTCCTTTGGCCGGAAATAAAACGCAGAATACCGGCCCGGTAATCTTCCGAGAACTCCTTTTCGTGCTCTCCATTTACAGCCACAATGACCTCGGTTTCCTGGTCGTATTCCCTGATCCGTGAAAGGAGGGGTACAAAGTATTTCTCAAACCGGTGCTCAAAGGTCGTAATGCCGATTGTAACCTTGATGTTACTGATATCTGTGTTGTCGGATCTTGCTTTCACGCGAAAAAACATGATAGGATTTTCCCGTCTGCCTCCAGTTTGTGAGATGAAAAAAGGGCCGCGTTTCACGCTTGCTGGAGATTAGTCGGTATGATGCGCTTCAATCTCTCTTAGCTTGACGTACCTGACAAACATGCCATAGGCGGCAGTAACAGCGATAAATAATCCTGCGAATCCATCCAGAAATCCCCGCTTGAGGAGATAAACCTCCGCAAATTTGAACAAGGGTCTGAACACCAGGAGATATAGCCGGTATCGCTTCCCCTTGTCATACATATCCTCCGCCAACAGGGTTGAAAAGCTGTTCACTGTGTCTAGCTGACCCGCAATCGTGCCTTTGTAAGGGTAATGCAACAAATCATGCTTTAGATTGCAAACCTTCCCCTTTACCTCCACCCTCTCATGTACGCGGCCGCCGACCCAACTTCCAAGCTCTCTCCTGAAAAGCCTGAGCTGCCTGTCAGGATAGAAACCGCTGTGTTTTATCCATCTACCCTGGTAGAATGAGAGGCGCGGAATCCTGTACCCGGCGCATTCATTCGGGGCCTTGGCCAACTCCCTTTGAATTTCCTCCCTTAACTCAGGGGTAACTTCCTCATCTGCATCCAGGCTCAAGACCCAGTCGCTGCTTGCCCGGGAAAGGGCGAAGTTTTTCTGGCTGGCATAACCCTCCCACGGTCTCTCAAAAACCGCCCTTGTAAATCGCCTGGCTATCTCCACGGTCGTGTCCCGGCTCATTGAATCCACGACGATAATCTCGTCAACCCACAAAACACTCTCAAGGCACCGCCTGATATTGTGCTCTTCATTGAAGCATATGATGCACGCAGAAATGCTCATAGTGCCGATCCCTTCACCCGTTCTCGAACTTGCTTTTCATGTCATCATA
>JAFDIC010000477.1 GCA_019308525.1 Deltaproteobacteria bacterium | reverse complement strand
AGTCTTTTAGCCCTATACTCCTGCTGCCACGTGGCCATTCTTCCCTCCTAACCCGGAAGCTGCCACTCCTTCAATGCTATCTCTCGCAATTTGAACTTCTGGACTTTGCCCGAAGCAGTCAGCGGATATTCATTCAAAAACTTAACATAGCGAGGCACTTTGTAGCTGGCCACTTTACCTTTAGAGTAGTCTATTATCTCTTCTGGTTTTGCTTTCTCTCCTTCTTTGAGCAAAATGAAGGCGGCTGGCACCTCACCCAACCGTTCGTCAGGCACTCCGATGACCTGGACATCTTTTACTTTCGGATGGGAAAATAAGAAGTTTTCTACCTCTGCTGGGGCAACATTTTCCCCGCCTACAATAAATATGTCTTTGACTCTACCAACAAAGTACAGATTATGATCCTTGTCCATTCTAACCAGATCCCCTGATCGTATCCATCCCTCGCTATCCATAGCGCCAGCGGTCTCTTTAGGCATCTTGTAATAACCCCTCATACAGGCCCTCCCCCTCACAACCAGCTCTCCCTCTGTGTCATAAGGTAGGATCTCCCCTGTTTCTGGGTTTATTATCTTAACCTCGTAATCACTCGCTGGCTTGCCAAGGCTTGAGGCGACTATCTCCGGTCTTTCCCCGTTGACAGTCATCGATGTTACTCCGCAACACTCGGTTTGCCCGTATCCTTGGCACATCCCACCCGCCTTCATCTTCTCATAAATATCCATTAGCAGCTTGTAAGCTACTGGCGCCCCCCCAATTATCCCCCTTCTCAGCTTAAGGGCAGATTGGTATTTGGGAAAATCCTCATGATTGAGCATCATTACTACATTTGTTGGGACACATCCCAAAAAAGTGATTCTTTCTTCAGCCATTAGTCTTAGACTTTCACCGGGATCAAAATACTCTTGAAGCACCGTACATGCCCCGTGTGAGAGGTGGTTAATAAAACAGCTCGCCAGCGCAAAGATGTGACAAAGTGGTAAAAACAACAAACCTCTGTCAACTTCGGTAACACCAATCCTCTCTCCGGTGAGAAAATGGTGGCCTGTCATATGATGGGTGAGCAAAACACCCTTTGGTAGACCTGTAGTCCCCGCGGTAAACATTAGTACTGCAATGTCCTCAGACCCCACCCCTCGCTGAGCCCTTTCCAACTCGCTGTCAGGATAGCCCTCACCACTACTCATAAATGTATCAAAATCTAAAGTGCCAAGATGTTTCTCTTCGCTTACCGTGATTACTTGCCTCAACTTTGGACATTTCTCCGCATGCAGACTCCCTGGACTGCTTTCCCTCAATTCCGGCAGGACCTCTCTGATCATGTTCATGAAATCAATCTTTAGAAAATGATCAGCGGTAACCAGGGCAACACAATCGGAACGTCTTAAGGTATCCTCAAACTCGAAGGTCTTATATCGGGTGTTAAGTGGTACAAGCACAGCACCAATTTTGCCCAGTGCCAAAAAAGTATAGATGAACTCCGGACGGTTGCTCAGCCATACAGCAACCTTGTCTCCCTTGCCAATGCCGTGCCTCAAAAAGGCCTTTGCTAGCAAATCAACTCTTTCTTTAAGCTCACTGAAGGTCATACGTTCATTTTTAACCACTAATCCTTCTCTCTGAGGGAACTTCTCGGCAACCACATCAACTAAATCGCCTATGGTCACCTCTCCAACCAGCAAATCACCCAAACGTTTCATTTAGGCCCTCCTCTGTCTATGTAGGCTTCAGAGTTTTTAGCTATCCGCTCACTCATTTTCGGGTGGCAGACCTTTCGGCCTAGGTAACCCTGTCTCCCCCCTAATGGACGGCTGCATACATGATTTTCTCCTCTGTCGCCTCGCTTGGAGAAAATTCCTCAACGACACGACCCGCTTTTGTCACAAGAATCCGATCGGAGATCTTCATCACCTCTGGCAGGTAAGACGAAATAACGATCACACATAAGCCCTCATCGGCCAACCTATTGATAATTTGGTGGATTTCACCGATTGAGCCAACATCAACACCGCGCGTCGGTTCGTCGAAGATAACCACTTTAGGTTTTTGGATAAGCCCCTTCCCAATTACCAGTTTTTGCTGATTTCCACCCGATAGTTCAATTGCACGCGCTTTTTCGTCAATCATCCGAATACTTAATGAACCGCACCAATATTCAGTGAGCTTCTTTATCTCCGACATTGTAACAATTTTCGCTTTATGCAACCTAGAAGCGCATAAACCCATATAGAGATTCATACCGATCGTCATTTCGTTAAAGAAGCCCTCGGCTTTGCGGACCTCAGTCACGTAAACGATACCATCAACAACACCCGGCCGCGGAGTGCGATAGCGCACCGGTTTTTCGTAGAGCCTAATTACCCCACCGTTCAAAAAATTTCGCTTAACGACACCCGATATAATCTTTGCAGTCTCCGTGCGTCCAGAACCAACTAGGCCGAACAGCGTAGTAACTTGTCCTTCATAGACGCAGAAAGAATTGTTCCTAACTACGTTACCCATCGAGATGTTCTCTACGCTCAGGGCCCTTCTTCCGGGGCGGCGAGCCGTCTTCCTAGTCTTATCACCTGAAGTACTGTAGCCCTTACGTCCAACCATTGCCTTAATTACCCTATCGAGGTCAAAGTTTGCTGTGTCATCTTGTGCAACAATTTCCCCATCCCGCATTATCGTGAGACGATCCGTTTTACTGAGTGCCTCTTCGATCATATGAGTGATGAAAATAACCGATATGCCTCGGGCCTTCAATCTGTCAATAAGTGCGAAGAAATGGTACTTCTCTTCGGGCGTCAGGGAGGCCGTTGGTTCATCGAAAATTATGACCTGGGCATCCCTTACTACCGCACGTGCTATCTCTACCATTTGCATCTGGCCAGCACTAAGAGTTTTTACGATACTCGCCGGCTCTACATCAAAATTCAAGTCTGCGAGTACCACCTGTGCTGAAATGTAGAGGCCGCGAAGCCGATTTATTAATT
>JAFDIC010000476.1 GCA_019308525.1 Deltaproteobacteria bacterium | reverse complement strand
GCTTGAGAGTAGCAACAGGGGAACCAAGGCCCTGTTTTTCAAGGAAAGGTATCCAGACATGGTGATACCCAATTTCCGAGGAGATCTTCCCGACAGGATGAAGGCCCTGGGATCAATCCTGAAAGGGAAATCTGACATTAGGCTCGTCGGGTCCAGCTTTGGGGGCTTGATGGCAACCCTGTTCACCCTCCAGAATGAATCCAGGGTGGACAGGCTGATACTGCTCGCCCCTGCCATACACCTGCTGGAAGAGGGTTCACACAAGCAAGGTCATGTCTCCGTCCCGGTGACTATCTACCACGGGACCGGGGACGAGGTAATCCCCTTGGAAGAGGTTGAAAATGCAGCAAAAAGGCTTTTCTTAAACCTATCCTTCAACAGGGTCGAGGACGACCATTACCTCCACAGGACATTCAAGGCCCTCGACTGGGATCGGCTCCTCTTGCAATAGCTGCCCCGTTACCTGAGAATCACAAACATCCTGGATGCTTGAAGCGGTGAGAAGATCTTCGCTGGTGTGCTGGTGCGACACTTACCATACAAAAATTAGATTGACTCCGCCGTGCATTTCATTATTAAATAAGAGTAGCAGTAATTGAGCTTGGATTACTTTCTTCTGCAAAAGGGGGAGAGATGACCACCCTGTACGTGTTGACCGGCAAAGATGATCGGCTGACCTTCGACTTTGACAAGGACAGGGTGTATGTGGGCAGGTCTTCGGACAACGACATACAGCTTAAGGATAAGTACGTGTCCCGCAAACACTTCATGATCAAGAGGGAAGGGGGCAGGTTTTTCGTCAGGGATCTGCGGAGTACGAACGGCACTTTTGTGAACGGCAAGGAAATCGAGCCGGACAGGTTCTACGAGACAAAGGAGGGGCAGACCATCGTCGTAGGCATGAGTGTGATCTGCTTGGGAAAGGGAAGTTCTGAAGACGTGTTCACCTTTTTGGATTCCATGATACGCCCGAAGGAGGGCGATCATGGCGGCACCCTGACCCTGAAGGAACGGATTATGACGCCCCACAAGAACATGGAGCTCATAAAGAAGATCTCCGATGTTCTAATGGAGTCCTCAAGCATTAGGGAGATTTCCGAGACGATTCTAAGATATGTGCTGGAACTTTTTAGGAGGATAGATAGGGCGAGTATAATACTCCTTGACACTGAAAGCGGGAAGACCTCGAACGTCATATCCAAGGTGCGAAAAGGACTCCCAAAGGAAGACCAGCACTTCAACAAGAAGGTGGTGGAAAAGGTCATAAGGAGCTCTGAGCCCGTGATGGTTTTGGATACCAAATGCGAGGGAGATACCTTCCAGGAGGCTCTTAACAAAGAAGGGATCAAGTCGGTACTATGCGTTCCCCTGGTCAGCAGAGCAAAGGTGATGGGTGCCGTATACGTGGATTCCATGACCCATCCCTTTGGTTTTCGCAAGGATGATCTGACCCTTTTCAGGTCCCTGAGCGGGAGGGCAGCCTTTGCCCTGGAGATCCTCAAGGAGCGGGAAAAACAAGGGGATGAACCGGTATGAGGGATTATTGTCTGATCAGCAGTGGGGGGCTTATTCGGTTGCATTGAGTGGGGCCCCGGGGACACCTTCTTGACTCCTTAATAAAAGGGGAGGAAATCAAGGACTATGCCGATCATTCGGGTAAAGGAAGAGATCTTTGAGAAATACCCCACCTTTAGGAGGGGAATAGTAATAGCAAGGAATGTCGAAAATGGGGGACAGAGCCGGGAACTTGGTGCCATGCTGGATCAGGCGGTAGAGGAGGTTGCCAAGAACCCCGTTGACGTAAAAGCAGATCCAAGAACGGTCGTGTGGCTTGATGCCCATCGCCGTTTCGGGTCCAACCCCAACAAATTCCCACCAGCTCACTGCGCCCTTCTCAAACGTGTCAGGAAGCCGGGTACACGGATTCCATTCATAAACAAGGTGGTGAGTATCATGAACTACAATTCCATCGTGGACGCCATACCCGTGGGTGGTGATGATCTTGAGCGGGCAGGGAATTGCCTGGAGCTGCGGTATGCGCAAGGCGATGAGTCCTTTATCCCCCTGGGCCAACCTGAGGTCCTTGAACACCCTGAAACCGGAGAGGTCATATACGTGGTCGCCGATACCGGGGATGTCATGTGCAGGCGATGGAACTGGAGAAACGGCCACAATACCCGTATTACAGAGGATACCAGGATCGTGGTCATGAATATTGACGCCCTGGGCGAAGATAGCGAAGCCAGGGCGATAACTACCAGAGATCGTGTGGCAAAGATGTTCGAGGATTTCTGCGGGGCAGAGGTCGTAACCACTCTCCTCACTCCTTCCCGGAATGCCTGCGAAGTTGAACCTGAATCTTGAAAGCCAGTCATCTCTCCTCATGATGGGGATTTTCCCCTCAACATGGAGCGACTATTAGGGGTGATGAGCGCCTAGTCGAACCCTGTACCCTATCTTGAAAAAACAATGGAGTCCATAGTAATAGAAAGTGGTGCCATATATTGATCAGAATTGATGAGAGGGGGGGGTGAGAACGTGGGAATCAGAGCAGTTTTTTTTGACGCGGGAAACACGCTTATTCATGCATACCCTTCGATAGGCGAGATCTACAGCAGAATCGCGGCAAAGCACGGCATGTCCTTTGACAAGGATGAAGCCTATTCAGCCTTCAAGAAAGCCTTCTTGGCCCGTGGGAGGATACCCCTTGACAGTCGGGATAAGGAGATAGACTGGTGGAGGGGCATAGTGTGGGACGCTGTAACCTCCCTGTGCGAACCCAAAGACTTTGATGCTTACTTCGAGGAACTTTTTGAATTTTTCACCAAGGCGGAGGCATGGAAGATATACCCGGAAGTTGTTCCAACCCTGGAAGAGCTCAAGGCAAAAGGGCTGGAGCTCGGTGTGATCTCGAACTGGGATTCCAGGTTGTTGCCCCTGCTCCACAATTTAGGACTTGCCCGGTTCTTTTCCGTGATC
>JAFDIC010000475.1 GCA_019308525.1 Deltaproteobacteria bacterium | reverse complement strand
GCTGCCGATAGGGCAGAGATTATAAAGAAAGGGGGTGATTAGATGGCGGAAGAAGTACCCAAACTCAAGTTCAAGATCCCCCAGGTGGGGGAAGTGGAGGGGTACGCGGTTGAGATGCCGGACGGAACCATAGAGTTAAGAACCAAAGAACAGTTGGAGGCAATGCCTAAGCCTCCAAAGGAGGGGGAAAGTGGAGGAGAAACTACCAGCAAAGAGGACTGAGAGCCAAGAACTCATCCAGGTTTTTCAGGAGCATGCCGTTGCGGCCCGCCGCATCCAGGAAATAGCGATTAAGAACACCTTGCCGAGTGACTGGGTGTCATTCGGTGGCCAGGCGTGGCTAGATACACCTGGGGCTGAGCGCGTGGCCCGCGCGTTAGGCCTTACGGTTAAGGACTGGACCTGGCAGCGTGAGGATTTCCAGGACGAAGAAGGGCCGTACTTTACAATCACTTGTCAGGGTAAGGTAGGTCATGCCCCTTCGGATATGTGGGTTGATGCGGTGGGCTTCCAGTGGAGCCGCAAACCGTTCTTCTGGAAGGAGGGGGAGCGCAAAAAACACATTAGTGAAATAAATCCAGGAAACATCATAAAGGACGCATTCTCGGATATGTTTCGCAATGGCGTGTGCAGGCTTTTAGGCCTTAGGGGTCTACCATGGAATTATCTGCGTGAATTAGGAATTACTCCAGATAAGGCTAAAAAGGTGGAATTTGAAAGCGGAAAGCGAGGAGGGAAATATGCCTCAAAAAAATCGTCAAAAGAGGCCTCGGAGTACGCCTCAGAGGAACAACGAGCAATGCTGGCGAGAATGGCCTGTAAAAAAGTTATCGGCTCGACCCAGGAGTCCATCCTGGGAACTCTACCCGAAAAACTACCGCTCCCGGCACTCAACGCGCTACTCAAGTACGTGGCAGAGGCACCCGGGGAGATAGAACCTGAAGAGTGGGAGGGAAGAATCAATGAGCTTACCTGACATCGCACAGGCGGTCATCCGCCGGAAAGAGAAAAATATTAAGGTGTGGCCTGTCAGGGCCAACTACGCCTCAGAGGCGGGCCATGAGTGTGAACGTTACCTTTACTACCAGAGAACAGCATGGGACAAAAAGGATCCCCATGACGTAACCCTGCAATTCATTTTCGAGGGCGGCAACCAGATCGAGCAGCAAGCCCTCCGCGAGCTCCAGGATGCGGGTTTTAATATCGTGGAACAGCAAAGGCCTTTCGAGTGGGCGGAAGTGGAGCTCACGGGCAGAATTGATGCACGGATCCAGGTCAACGGCAACCTGGTCCCCCTGGAGATCAAGGGGTTGAACCACCGAGAATGGACGAACCTCAACAGCATTGAAGACATGCTTAAGTCCAATGCCCCCTGGGTCCGAAGGTATCCGGCACAGCTCTTGCTCTACCAGATGATGAGCGGTGAAGAGCTCGGTATGTTCTACCTCAAGAGCAAGTCCACTTATGTCCCAAAAGTGATTTGGTGCAACCTCTATGATTACCTCGATTACACGGAGGGGATCCTCAGAAAGCTTGAGCGAGTTAATCAGGCGGTCAAGAATAAGCAGGTCCCGGACCGGATCCCATTTGATGAAAGGATCTGTCTGGATTGTGCCTATTTTACCCTGTGCCAGCCCACGGTTGAGCTGGCGAAAGGCGCAGAGATCCTGATAGACCCAGAGCTCGAAGAAGCCCTGGCGCGAAGGGAAGAACTCAAGAAATACACAAAGGAGTATAAGGAGGTAGATGAGTATGTCAAAAAAAGACTCAAAGGAGTTGAAAGAGCAATTGTCGGAAACTTCGTCATTGAAGGAAAAGAAGTCACCGGAGTCCGACAGCCAAGTCCCGGAGGACCTTACAGCTACTGGAAGCTTTGGATCAAGCCCATTGCAAAGGCTTGAGTCCGCTGTTGAGCGGTTGGGAAATCTATGTGATGACTTACACTCGGAGCTCTCAAATGTAGCGTTCAAGGCTACAGAGGCTCGGCAGTACGTCAAGGCGGTCCAAGAGAAGGTATGGGATATGTACTTGGAGGTCTCCGCAGAGGCGAGAAGGACGGAGTAATGGCAGGAGTAGAGATATTCCCCGCCGGGCTATTGGCGAAGGACAAGGAAGAGGAAGTCATCATCTTCCTGCGTACCCTGCCGATCCCGGCGAGGCGTAAAAAAGAGTTAATAGCCCAGTGGGCTAAATACGTAGGCGCGGCCCTGACCCGTGACATGGTGGAGAAGGTCCTGGGCCCGCTGGCAGGGAGGGTGTAAATGACATGGCCTAAATTGATATTCCTTACCTTCGTAGGAAGTGCCTTTCATGCATTTATCTTGTGGTGGTTGCTGGGATATTTCCTGTTTGGAAGGCCATAAGGAGGAAAAAGATGAAGAAAAAGCCAGTATTCTGGGGAGTTACAGAGACAGGGGCTAAGTTACATGCAAGACCTTATCCGGAGGCTTCTCATTCCATGTGTAATGAGTATATGTATATTCATGGGAACATTTTGCCAAAGGATGTTAACAGAGGGTTATTGTGTAAGACTTGCTTGAAAATACTTCAAAAAGAAGGTGAGGAGGTATAAATGCCAGTAATCCTATTCCCACAGTTTAATGACCCCGAGTGGTACCAGCAGATGGAAAAGATCCAGATTGACCGCACCTGCATGCTTGCGATAATGGGAGCGCTCGAGTTCGCCCTCTATCACTGGGACTGCAAGGTGAATACCAGGCGGGTACTCCGCACGATCGGCCGCATGATGGGTCAAAGACTCCTGGACTATGGCCTGCGCCTGTCCACGGAGCGGAAGCAGGCGTGGGCCAAGTTGTTCGATCTCAGATTCTAGCTGATACCTATGGTATCAGTGGCCCGGGGGGGTCGCACGAGGTATGGGAAAAAATGAAAAAAGTTCGCGCGACTGTATAGGGCGCAGGCAAAAAAAAGCCCCTGGCACGAAACCAGGGGCAAAAAAATGCCCCCCGATTTTCGGGGGGCTTCTTC
>JAFDIC010000474.1 GCA_019308525.1 Deltaproteobacteria bacterium | reverse complement strand
GGATCTTGCCATTTATCGGCGGGAGGTCCTTATCATAGTGGGTTTCAAGGTTTATTCCACCGATAACCAACTGGTTTCTTATAAGATTTATTGTTTTGTCTATAACCTCGGTAATGTCGAGCCTAGTGAAAATAGGCCTGTCAGATCTCGAGAACTCAAGAAGGTTTTTTACCACTTTGCTTGCTCTTTCTGCCTGAGTCAAGATGTCATCAATCAATTCATTCATCTCTTCATCGGATAAGTCATGATACCCATATTTCAATGTTTCTGCTGTTAGGGAAATATTATTTATAGGGTTATTGAGTTCGTGGGCTATGCCAGAGGTCAGGGTGCCAATTGAAGCGAGTTTGCGCGACTGCAATAGCTGTTCTTGTTTGGATTGGATTTCCTGGGCCATGGTGTTAAAAGCTCCGATCAGCAAGGAGATTTCGTCCTTTTTGCCTTCTTGATAGGTGATGGGAGTGAAAGTGCCCTTCGCCACCTGATCAGTCGCTTTCCTGAGGAGGGATAAGGGCCTTAGTATGCCACGATTTACCAGGTGAAATACTAGAAGACTAAGAAGAACAAAGGCGGCAAGGGATGCGAGCGGGATGGCAAGTATGTAGCCCATCGCTTCATTGATTCTGCGGCGCTTTTTTTCGATCAAGTCCTGAGTGATATCTACCAGGGCTTTACCTTTCGTCCTTATTTCTTGGACATGGAAAGTTCCCTTCCCTGATTTAGCAGAAGATACATTTATTTCCAGGGTGTGCCTGTAGCCGTCTAGATATTTTCTGAAGCTAACCAGGCCTGCTTCGCCTGCAACCCGCTGAATGTCTTTCCGGGCACTTTCGAAGGCATCTTCGATTTTGAAAAGGTAGAAGACGGTATCCTCGAGGCTTGCAACGTCGTGGTAATATACAAAGTTTTTTTCATAACGCCTCAGTTCCAGAATATCGTTAAGCAGATCATCGAAATTTTCTATAGTAATGAGCTTTTCCTTGAGAGAGATGATATTTTGATAATAGATAACGGTTAGGAATCCTGCGAATACTAGGACGAGGGCGAACAATAGGCTGATCTTGGATCTGATAGTGTTCATCTAGGACTCCTCCAGTGTAGGGGCCCGAAGGATGGGGACTTTTAAAGTGGAGATTTGGTTTTTAAAGAAAGAAAGAAGAGGGGGATGATGAAGGGGCATAGTAATTTTGCACATACTGCCTGCTCCGGAGCGAGGGCTCATTCTTGAGAAGACCGGAGGCCTGTGTCGCCTCGATGTTGCGGCTAAGGTCTTTGGTGGCGCCGGCTACAAGGGATTTGCCCGTTGGCACCTAGGTTTACTGTGCCGGAAGGCAGTTGAGCTGTCAAGGGGGGGTGAATGGCGGGTTCAGTGGGAGGAAGCGGGAGCGCCGGGGGCCCCTCCTCCGAGAAGAGACCCCCGGTGCCTTGGGCGGCTATTTGTAACAGCAGTACATGACGTTTTCCACAATGGCCACCTTGTCGTTCAGGAACCGGGCTCTGAACCCTGCGTTTCGAAGGATGGTGTAGGCCATCTCGGCCCTGAGTCCCGTCCGGCAATGGGTGATGATCTCCTTGTCCTTAGGCAGTTCGCCGAGGCGTCCCTGGAGCTCATCCACAGGGATATTGATGGCTCCCTCGATCATGCCCATGGCGGCTTCGGGCCGGGTCCGGACATCCAGGACGAGCTTGTCGGGAGGGCGGTTTCTCACGATGTTCACAAACTCATCCCCCACGATCTCGCCGGGATGAGGTCTGGGCAGATAGAAGATCTCGGTTCGGACAGTATCCTTCTGGATCGGACCGTTGCTCTTGACCCAACCCCTGTAGCCTCCGTCCAACACAAAGACGTTGTGATAGCCCCATGAGGTGATATCCTTCACCACCGGGGCCAGCCTCTGAAGGTCCGTGCTTTCGGCGTAAAGTACGATGTAGGCCTTGCGGTCCACAGGGAACTGATTCTTCTCCTTGACCAACTGGCCAAGTGGAATGGCCACGGCACCCTGGATATGGCCCTTGACGGCCGCCTCGGGTCCCCGGGTATCAATGAGCACAATGAATCCCATCCTCTTGGAGACAAAGCCTGGGGTAGTCAGTAGAACGTTTCCGCTTTTGACCCAGGTCGGCGCTCCCTCATGGTAGACCTTGACGTTGGCGTAGCCCCATTTGGCCGCCATCCTGGCGGCCATCGGACTGAGCACTCACCTCAAGCCTCCGCAATAGTAGACGAGAAGCCGGTTTCTATCCTGGGGAAGCCGATCCTTGAGCTTCCCCATCCTGGGGAAGGGGATGGAGATGGCCGTGGGAATGTGACCCTCTTCGTACTTGATCCCCGGCCGGGAGTCCACCAGGGTATACCCGCCCTTTTCAGGCCCCTGTGCCACCAGTTTCTCCAGCTCCGCCGTCTTCATGAGCTGATCTTCGGGCACCTTGATCCTGGGCTTGGCCACGATCTCGGTGGCCACCAGCTCGTTGCCCTTACGCACCACGCTGATCCGTACCGGAATGGGCTTCTTGAGCGATTTAATGTTGGGCACGTTGCGGACCGTGGTCTCCCGGGTATATCGAACCAACTGCATCCGTCCCCCCAGATTGATCTGGATGGACTTGGCCTTGTTGGAGCGGCTGTGAAAGTCCCCGGCCACGATGTCGGGCCTCTCCTTGTACTCCTTGTGACAGCTCATGCACTTCTTGGACACAAGGGGGGCGGGGGGCCCTTCGGCTTGGGCCGTGGGGAGGCCAAAGGCCAGCACAAGGCCCAGGGCGGAAAGCCCCGCGATGAAGGTGGATAACTGTTTCATGGGCAATAGTCCTCCTTTCCGTGAGCATGGGCACCCAGCAATTGTCGTGCCACGCTTCATCGCCGGAAAGAATAGGATGCAACAATTCAATATCACCGAAATATCCTGGATGAAGGTGAGGGCTTTGACAAGCTGTGGAGGGGGTGTTATTTAAACAGGTGATTAAACAGTTGAGGGTACCATGGACCTAA
>JAFDIC010000473.1 GCA_019308525.1 Deltaproteobacteria bacterium | reverse complement strand
TAGCTTGATTAAGGTCGCCTGATCAATGGGGATACCCTCGGCCATTCGTTTCCTTTCCAGCTCATGTTCCGGCTCCCCGGGAATGAGTACAGGCGCATTGGGATCTATTGGTTTCGTACTCTTGAGGCCCTTATATAGCTCACGTGTTCGCTGCACAAAATCATTCCAGGGCATGAAACGGCCGGGATCGATTGTAATGAAAAAATGTCCGATATGCTGGGGCTCTTCCCATTGCTGGAGCAATGATTTTACGCCCGTGGAAAAGGCGGCACCCGTGAGGACCCCGCTCAAAATATCTATGGCCACTGCAAGCCCGTAGCCCTTGTGCCGGCCGATCGGCAGAACGAACCCCTTGAGGGCCTCCAGAGGATCAGTGGTGGGATTTCCCCGGGCGTCCAGCGCCCATCCTTCCGGGATGCTTTCACCCTTTTCGGCCATCATGCGGATGCGTCCCCTGGAGGACACGGACATGGCGATGTCGAGAACAAAGTGGTTACCATCGCCAGATGGTATTCCGATGGCCAGGGGATTGTTCCCGACCCGTTTTTCCAGGCCGCCCCAGGGCGCCATGGTGGGGAACGCATTGGTTCCGGCTATACCTATGATCTTTTCTTCGCACGCATTCAGGACGTAGATCCCTGCTGCGCCAAAGTGGTTGCTGTCCTTGCACCCCACAAAGGCAAGCCCGGAATCCCGGGCAGCCTGGATTGCCTCGGACATGCCCCTGGAGGCCACGACCTGGCCCAGGCCATTGTCACCAGATACGAGTCTTATTGCAGGGGCGAGAGTCAGGGTTTCAATGTTGGGAGAAGGGTTGATGAGCTTTTGTCTCAACCGGGGAACATACATGAGCAACCGCTGGATTCCATGGGATTCAAACCCCCTGAGATCGGCCCTGAGAAGGACTTCCGTTGTGGTCCTGGCATGCTCTGAGGGTACGCCTGCCAGGTTTAGAGCTTCCACCCCAAGCCCAATGAGTTCATCGTAGGAGGCTGACACAACCTGTTTGTCCATCTCGTGCCCCGGCAAAAGATCTAACCATCCTGGATATTGGTCTTCACAATAATCTGTTTTGCATTTTCTAACTGACCTGGTTCGGCCTTAGGATTAACGGGTTGGCTCTCTTCGTTCGCCTTCAGCCTTGAAAGAACTCTTTCCATGCTCCCGTTCGTGTGCTCTTCCATGAGTTCCCTGGCCCTTTTTCCATCTCTGCCGGCGAACGCCTTGAATATCTCCTTGTGTTCCCTGACCGACAACCTGGGGCGATCCGGCACGGTGAGTGAAAGAGAACTTGCCCACCTGACCTGCTTCACCCGGAGGTCATAGATCTCAATCAATTTTGTGTTTTTCGAACAATAGACCAGGTGGTCATGGAACTTTGCATTTAGTGCCCTCATTCTCTTGAGGTTTATGGGTTCAAGGCATGATTCCATGCTTTTCAGGGTCGAGGCTATCTCCTTCAGATCCCTTTCCCCGGCATTGTAAGCTCCTTTCATGACACCGTAAGCCTCGACCACGTTTTTCAATTCATAGATCTCCCTGAATTCGTCGAGACTGAACCTGATGACCTCTCTTCCCCGGTGGGACTTGCGCAGGAGATTCATTTCCTCGAGGCGTTGTAATGCCTCCCGGGCAGGAATCCTGCTGACCCCAAACTCCGTTGCCACCCATGATTCGCTGAGCCTCGTGCCGGGCAAAATATTCCCTGACAGGATACCTTTCTCCAGCACTTCTGTTATCTTGTCCACGAGGGTCTCCCGGTAGGGGATGATCATATTTTGATTTATCTTCATGCTCTATCACCTGCCAGGCGGAGTGAGGCGAAACATTATTAGCAAGCATGTATACCTGTATACCAGTATAGGCCTTCATGTCAAGAAAAAAATGCTGGGAACTCCTGGAGCCCGAGAGATCAGGAGCTGGTGACAGCCCAAGTGAATAATGAGCCAGGTCAAAAGCAATGCAAATGCCTTGACGGGGTAAAGGTTTGGCTATATACACCTGGTAGTTGGTTGTGGAAACTCATGCCCTGTGGGGGTGGCGATGTGGGCTGCTATGCCGTGGTATGCCTATGCCCGCGAAGAATCCAGGAGCCAGAATCCAGAATAGTAGGGTTCTGGCCAGTGCCGAACCGATGACAGGGATTGTTGGATCGAAGCGCAATCAGAATTCTTCTGACTCCTGGCTCCTGAATTCTGGTTTCTCTATATGGCCTGTGCTTGTTGCAGGCTGTAGCACCTTTGAGGGGCGAAACAAGGCCGGGTCCTCTAGGCCCGAATCTTTATGGGAAGAGGCACCGGTTTTGCTGGATGACTTTCGGGGGGAGACCCATGGCTCAATACGTGGAGCGTACATACAGGAAGAGGGTGAGTGCCGGTGGCCTTGTCTCCTTTCAGGTAGTGGTCAAGGAGACCGACCTGTGGGTGAGCGCGGACAGGAACCTTGAAAAAGAGACAAGGGATTTGGTCCTCAATTATAGAAACCAGCTCGAGTCCTACATCAAGTCCCATCCTGCCTTCTTGACGACGCTCCAGCCTTACGAGCAAGATCCCTTTGCCCCTCCCATTGTACGTGAGATGATCAATGCGACCAGGAAGATCGGGGTAGGGCCCATGGCATCCGTGGCAGGGGCGATTGCAGAGTTTGTGGGCAGGGACCTTTTGAAGAGCGCGGGGCAGGTCATTGTGGAAAACGGCGGGGACATCTTCCTCAAGGCGGAAAGAGCGGTGACCGTCGCTATCTTTGCGGGCAAATCCCCCCTGAGCGAGAAGATCGGCCTCAAAATACCCGTAAGAGATATGCCTCTCGGGGTATGCTCCTCCTCAGGGACCGTGGGACACTCCCACAGTGAGGGCATTGCGGATGCCATCTGCATCATGTCATCATCGGCCATACTGGCCGATGGAGCGGCAACAGCCCTGGGTAACAGGCTCAAGAGAAAAAGAGACCTGGAACGGGTAGACAAGTGGGCCAGCGAGATAGGGGGGATCATGGGGGGGGTTGCA
>JAFDIC010000472.1:3025-3572 GCA_019308525.1 Deltaproteobacteria bacterium | reverse complement strand
AATCCCTCCTGGGCTATTGGGGAGCCTCTGGTCTCCATATCCACCCTACCACCTCTCAATTCACAAATCAAGATGTGACCCGTCCCCCAACAATTTGTATTTCCTCATCTTTCTCCACAGGGTCGTCCGGTTGATATTGAGTTCCCGGGCCGCCTTGTTCCGGTTCCAGTTGTGTCTCCTCAAGACCTCGCATATTCTGCGCTTCTCTCCTTCCTCAAGAGAGTCGCGGAGATCGATTCCGATGGAACCCCCAGGCGCCTCTGGTCGGTGTTCCTCTTCCTGGAGAAAAAGGGGCAGGTGTCTGGGTTCGATGACCTCTCCCTGGCATATGATGATCGCGTGTTCAAGGATGTTTTCCAGCTCCCTGATGTTGCCGGGATACTCGTAGTTGAGCAATATTTCCATTGCTGCTCCGGCGATTCTTGGCATATAACGGCCCTTCAGGAGACTCAGTTTCTTGAGGAGATGCTCTATGAGGAGAGGGATATCTCCCTTGCGCTCCTTCAGGGCCGGGAGCTGGACCCGGATTACGTTGAGGCGGTAAAAG
>JAFDIC010000472.1:0-3009 GCA_019308525.1 Deltaproteobacteria bacterium | reverse complement strand
AGGTCTTCCCGAAATTTTTTCTCCGCCACCAGGCTCTCCAGGTCCTGGTTCGTAGCCGCTACGATCCTCACGTCCACCCTCGTTGTCTTTCGGCTGCCCAGGGGATAGAATTCCCTGTCTTCAAGTACGCGGAGCAACTTGCCCTGGAGCGCCAGGGGAAGATCTCCTATCTCGTCCAAGAATATGGTGCCTCCGTCCGCCTCGTGAAAGCGTCCAGGCTTGTCCCCGTCGGCCCCGGTAAAGGCCCCCTTGACATAGCCGAACATCTCCGATTCCAGGAGTCCTTCCGGGAGAGCGGCACAATTGACCTTGACAAAGGCCCCGCTGGCCCGCTTGCTGGAGTTGTGGACTATCTTTGCCAGTAGATCCTTGCCGGTTCCCGTGGCCCCTTCTATCAGAAGCGTGGTATCGGTGGGGGCGGCTACGGAGATGACTTCGAAGATCCTTTGCATGGGAGGACTCTTGCCCACCATGTCACCATAAGTATACCTTTTGCTTATCTCCCTGTTCAGCCGATCAATGAGGGAGAGGTCTTGAATCGTGACCAGGCCCCCGATGACAGCCCCCCGATCGTTTTTCAGGGCCATGTAGTTTGCTTCCACCGGGATACTTTCACTTCTCTTTGTTCTTAGAACTAGCTTCTTGACGGATCGAGGGCTGCCGTCTCTAATGGACTGGTCCAGGAGACTCTTCCCCAGCGCGGCTTCACTGTCCAGAATGAGGGAGCAGGATTTTCCGAGGATATCCTTGCGATCGAAACCGGTGATGGCCTCTGCACGCCTGTTAAAGAAGCTTATGTGGCCACCGCGGGTCGTGGTGAAGATGCCGATCTCCAGGCTGTCAAGGATACTCTTGAGCTGGCGCTCATCAAAACTTATTCTGTTTATTAGTTCTTCAAAGATGCTGTGGTCCTGGAAGATCTCTACGCACCCGCTCAGATGGTGATTTGAATCATAAAGGGGCATGACGAGCTTGGAGATGAGGCGCCTTTCCTTGTTGAGATCCAGGATTTCCACGTCAAAGCTCAGAGAGATTTGTTCCGCCTCTACAGCTTCGTGGAACTTACATTCTCCCTTGCAGAGGTCATTGTTAAACACCTGGTAACAGTACTTGCCAATGACCTCATCCGCCTTGTATCCCGTCAGCAGTTGGACGGCACGATTAAAGGAGGTGATCCGCCGCTGGGAGTCTACCGTAAAGACCCCGATATTCAAATCATCCAGCAGGTCCCTTAACTGGTCATAGAAGATCAGCTTTTCCTTTGTGCCTTTTCTCATGGTCCCGGTTCAGTCCTTTCCCTGAAGCAGGCTTGCTCTACTTCTGGGTGTAAAGGATGGTACCTCATAACAGGTTCTGGAGGCCGAGTTCACGGTCATACTTTCGCGGCGACAAGAAACAACGCTCTGGTTTCCTCACGGAGTCGATCCTTCAAGGCTTTCTCGGATCGCACGCAGGAGATCTTCGGGTTCAGGCGGCTTCTCGATATAAGCGGAGGGCTCACTCAATTGATCCCTTGCCTGCCTGCTCAGGTTCTTGAGCGAATGCATGAAGCTCTTTCGGGAAATTGCGGACAGGATGACCACGGGAATGTTCTTCATCTCAGGGTCTTTTCTCAAAGCCTGGAACACCATCAGGCCGCTCATCCCGGGCATGAGAATATCCAGGATTATCAGGGAGGGCCTTTCACGACGCGCCAATTCCAGACCTTCTTCGCCGTCTTTGGCAGTCAAGGGTACGTAGCCGCCAGTCTCCAGCAGGGTAGAAACATAGATCCTCATATCCAATTCATCATCAATGACAAGGATTTTCTCCGCGATCTTTGACCTACCCCCTTTCATGAAAAGGGAAGCCCATGGAAAGCCTTGGACCTAGGCTCCCATGTCAGGCAGGGTAAATTGTTTTGCCGGGTTCTTTATGGCAATGACATGGCAGTGGGCGTACTTGGATACATTGGCCACAGTACTCCCATGCTCAATCCTGTCGCGCTCTGACTTCCCCATGGCCCCCATAACGATGACGTCAATGTCGTTGTGCCTTGCATACCTTATGATCTCCACGTCCGGGGCACCTTGCCTTACCACAAAGGCGACATCCTGGAACCCCCCGAGTTTTTCTTCATATGCCTCTTTGAGGGCCTTCATTGCCCTTTCTTCAATCTCCTTGTCGTAAAAGGCCTGTCCGGACTCTGAATTCTCCGGGACATGCTCATCCACGACATGACGCATGTACTTATAGGGTGAATGAGGGACATGCAGGATATGAAGCCTTGCATTGTAACGCTTGGCAAGCTCCAGGGCATGGAAAAATGCAATGTTGGCGTCTTCTGAAAAGTCAGTGCAAAAAAGGATATTCTTGTACTCTATCATAGTGAACTCCCCTCGTCATGGTCAATCAGCGTTCCGATGATTGCCTTGAAACGGCTCCCTGGTTCCAGGTAGTTTGATGGTAAATGTTGTACCCTCTTTTTCGGTTGATTGCAACTCAATAACCCCGCCGTGCTCGTCGATGATCTTCTTGGTAATCATGAGACCGAGTCCTGTTCCACGGCCCCCCTTTGTGGTAAAGAATTGCTGAAACACCTTGGCCTTGGTTTCCTCGTCCATGCCGCATCCATTGTCGATGACCTGGTATTCCACGGCCCAATCCTTTCCTTTCAGGGAACGCAAGGTGACCTTGTTCTCATGTCCGGAGGATGGTGCAATGTCTATACAGGCGTCTATGGCATTGGTTACAAGGTTCAGCAGGCACCGATGGATTCCTTCGGGATCAAGCCATATTTCGGGCAGGTTTTTGTCCATCTCCAGGACAAGCCGGATACCATGGCTTTCGGCCCGCGGCACCATGAGATCATAGGCCTCCTTTAGGGGCTTGTTGGGGTCACAAAGCTGAAGGTCAGGCTCCTGGTCCTTGGCAAAATTCAGCAAGTCGAGGGCCATTCTCTTGATCCTCTCGATATTTCCCTTGACCATATCCCATCCCTGGGTCAGGTATTTCCTGTTGTCAAGCTCG
>JAFDIC010000046.1 GCA_019308525.1 Deltaproteobacteria bacterium | reverse complement strand
TGATCCGACCGTTCTTTTGCTTATCCAGGCCTCGATTATGAGAAAAATGATCCGGAATCTGCGGCATCCAGAAAACTCCTTTCCCCTTCTGGAGATTCTCCCGTCAAACATTTTGGGGAGGTACAAGCAACGCCAAAACCGAAAAAAATACGGCCCTTTAAAGATCCAATCCCAAAAAATCAATATACCGATCGGGGTGTCGAATGTCAACCCGACCGGTTGGTATGATTTTTTTCTTGACAGAACCGGGCATCTGTGCATATTTATACCAACCGGTCGGTCGGAAAATATGTTTGCAGCGGTCACAAAACGAAGAACCTTACAAAATTTGGGCATAGCATAGACTGATGCTCGAAAATGCATCCAAGTTTACCGCCCCCTTTGAGAAGTGTCGAATGAACGATACGCCACTGGTAGGGGGCAAGAATGCCAATCTGGGAGAAATGATCAGCGCTGGAATCAATGTACCCCCTGGTTTTTCAATAACAACAAAGGCCTATGACCATTTCTTCATAGCTACCGACCTCAATCGTGAAATACGCCCCCTCCTTGATCAACTGACCGATCTGAGGGAAAGAAGAAGATGCGAGGAGATCTCTAACAGGATACATTCCATGATCCAATCCCGGCAGCTTCCCGTGGAGATCGAGGAAGAGGTGAAAAGGGCCTATCGGGACTTGAGCCAGAGATTTGGAATGTCCGCCATCTTGGTGGCCGTCCGGTCGAGCGGAACGGCCGAGGATCTGGCCGAAGCAAGCCTGGCAGGGCAGCACGATACGTTCCTTTTTGTCAAAGACCCGGATGAGCTCATTGAAAAGGTCACCAAATGCTGGGCCAGCGCTTTCACAACGAGGGCGATCCTCTACCGCTTGAAGATGAAGATTCCCCATGCTCGATCACTCATGAGCGTAGGGGTCCAGAAAATGATATCCGCCTTTTCTGCGGGTGTCGCCTTTACCCTGGACCCTGTTACCGGTGACAACTCGATTGTCGCCATCGACGCAAGCTTCGGCGTAGGAGAGAGTGTTGTCAGGGGTGAGGTGCTGCCGGATCATTACATGGTCGACAAGATCGATGGGGTCATCGTGGAAAAGACCATAGGGGACAAAGAAATCAAGTACATCTACGATGAAAATACCCGGGAGGCAGTTTGGGTCAAAACCAGGCAGGAGGAAAGAGGGCGTCCGGCATTAAATGACAATGAAATCAGGGAACTGGCGCTCACTGCCAGGAAAATTGAAGATCATTATGGGAGGGCCATGGACATAGAATGGGCCATTGAGAAGAAAGCACAGTCCGATAAAGGGACCCTGTTTATCCTCCAGGCCAGGCCCGAGACCGTATGGAATATCCGGAAGAAAGAAAAGGCGCCAAAGGAGGAGCGGGAGTTTACCGAAGCGTTCATGGACACCCTGTTCAAGGGAGGTGATAAGGAATAGGACGAGAGTTCAGTTGCGTTTGATTGGTTTTTCTGTTGCCCGGTGAATAGAAATCGTCTTTTCATGCCTTGGGCATACAGCCAAGACAGGCCTTAAGCATCTGGAACCAGGTATCTCTGCAAAAGAACCCATTAACGCCCAAAAAAAGGAGGCTATCCATGGAAAAAGAACGGCGCTTTCCGTTACCTTACGAAGTGGGAGCACCCCCGGGTGCCGAAGGATGGGAGGAATTGTATCCCTATCATTATACCTTCACAGAAGAACACCCTGAACTGGACGGATTCGGTGATGGCCAGAGGGGATTCTGGTATCAGGACTCTATCCATCTCCCCGCTGCAATGTATCCGATCGAGGTCTATGAATCCCTTCACTGGAGATGGCTGATCGGCCAGCAAAACAATCACCTGCTTTGCGTGCCTCCGGCCGGTGGCGTCCCCCAGCGCATATTGAACGGGTATCTATACAATAGCACGGTATTCGTCGAAAATCCGGATACGGTTCATGAAAGGGCTGAAATCTTTCCAAAGAGACTGGGACACTATTTCGGCAACTGGCAGGAGAGGATAGAAGAGTGGAAAAGCCGGACAATGGATATCCTCAAGGAGGGGGAAAAGATAGAGTTCCCTGATATCTCACAGATCAAATACGGGGATGAATCCTATCTTGAAAAGGGATACGGCCCTGCGGACGAGATCCTCACAGCCTATCTCAAACTTCTCGAATACCACCACCAGGTATACATCAAGCACTTTGAACTCCAGGGCATAGGTTATATGGGGTACATGGGCTTCCACGAGATGTGCAAGAAAATGTTCCCCAAGATTTCCGATTACCGTATCACCACTATGCTCCAGGGATTCGAAGCTGATTCCTTCAGGGGAGACGAGGAACTGAGGAAACTCAGCAAACTGGCGATAGACCTGGGTGTCCAGCAGGTATTCAAAGAAAACGACCAGGCTGACGCCGTCTTTGCCGAGCTTGAAAAGAGCGACAATGGCCGTAGGTGGATCAAGAATTGGAAGGACGTGGAAGACCCCTGGTTGCTGCACAGCGGGCCCATGGGAATCCAGTGGTTTGACAAGCTATGGAAGCACGATCTAAACATCCCTTTGAATTTCATCAGGGGTTACATAAATACCCTGGAGAGTGGGAAAAGCATAGAAAGAGACGTTCAGAAGCTGGTTGAAGAGAGCGATCGAATTGCAATGGAGTACGCCAAGCTTCTGCCTGAAGAGACGAAAAAACAGTTTGAAAGCCAGAGGAAGTTCGGACAAACATGCCTGTTTTTTGCAGAAGACCACCAGCTTTTTGTACATGGATGGGGCCTGATCCAATACCACGATAAGCTTCGCGATCTGGGCAAGATTTTTGCGGGCTATGATGTACTGGAAGAACCGGACGATATTCGCTTTCTCAAGAGATCCGAAGTAATGGAGATCCTCGCTGATGTCATCGTTACCTGGGCCAACTATCCTGACAAGAGGCGGCCCAAGGCTGCTTACATTTGGCCCTCCAAGATAAAAAGAAGGAGCGAGATCTGGAACAGGCTCTCTGATTGGACACCGCCGAGGGCACTCGGCTACCCGCCCAAGGAGGTCAAGGAACCTTACAGTGCAATGTTGTGGGGTATCACACCTGAGAAGATGGACCGGTGGCTGGACGAATACCTGGGGGTGGCGGAAATGGAAAAGGTCATCAGCGGAATGCCTGGATCTGCCGGCATCGTTGAGGGTAAGGCCCGGATCATCCCGGACATCTACCACGTCCATGAACTGGAGGAGGACGAGATTCTCGTGACACATTCCACATCACCTGACTGGGGACCCGTCTTCGTGAGGCTCAAAGGCATAGTGACAGACGGCGGAGGCGTTATGAGCCATGCGGCCATTGTGGCCCGCGAATATGGAATACCCGCCGTAGTGGGTACTTCAAACGCCACCCAGGCCATACAGACAGGCGACTTGATCAAGATAGACGGTGAAAAGGGAATGGTGGAGATCTTGGAAAGACAGTAGCCACGGCATTTCCGCAGCAAGCGCCCACGCAGATCGGAAGCATCAAACCATCACTTTGGAGGAAACCAGATGATCCCATACATGAAAATCAATCCAACCATGGCGAGACATTTTCTAGACAAGGGTTATTGGAAGCCACTGATTTTTGCAGATTTTTTTGAACGGAACGCGAAGGATTGTCCGAAAGACGAAGCCCTGGTAGACGGTGATACCAGGTTGTCCTGGGCAGATCTGAACCTCTATGCAGAAAGGGCTGCCCTGAAAATGGTCGAGATGGGTATTGAACGGGATTCCGTGATGATAGAGCAGACCCAGGACTGCTGGGAACACGTAGTAATGCGTCTGGCCGCTGAAAAGGCCGGCGTCGTTTCTCTTCCCGTAATGAGGGTGCTCAGGCATGCGGAAATCGAGCACCTGGTCAGGATTACGCGAACAAAAACTATCCTGATCCCCAAAACATTTCGTGATTTTGACTACTATCAAATGCTTCAGGACATCAAAGACAACACCCCGAGCCTGGAACACATTTTCGTGGTGGGGGATGACATCCCGGAAGGCACCATTTCCGTAAGGGAGATAGTCAAAGAACCCCTGGAAGAGAAATACCCCCCGCACCATCTGATGGATCGGCGCTTTAAACCTGAAGAGATAGGGACCCTTACTGCGACCACGGGAACGACGGGATTTCCAAAGGTGACCCAGTGGGTTCTCGCCGCGCAGCTTACCGCCAATGAAGGGCATGTTAAGGCATGGGAGATGAGCAAGGGAGATGTCTGCTTGAGCCTGGCGCCCCTCCCGGGATTGGGAGGCACCATCACCTATCGGTGTGCCCCGCAGGTGGGAGCAAAGATTGTGCTCATAGAACACTACACACCCGAAAAGGCCCTTGAGCTGATTGAGAAAGAGCGGGTCACGATCCTTGCGCTGGTCCCTACCCAGCTATCCGCCATACTGAGCCACCCCGATTTTGAAAAACACGACCTGTCCTCCATACGCATCGTTCGCCCTTCGGGTGGAGTTACCGCCCCCTCCCTCATCGATGAGGCAGAAAGCAGGCTGAACTGTAAAGTCTTGATCAGTTACGGCGGCACTGATTATGGAAGCATGACCCACATGAGTATCCATTCTTCCGATCGGGCACGGCGGTTTTCCGTGGGAAAGCCCCTGCACAATCTCCAGATCAAGTTCCTGGATGACAGGGGAGAGGAAGCCGACGAGGGAGTGATCGTAGTTAAGGGGCCTTGCACCTCAGACGGTTACTGGGAGAATGCCGAGGCTACCCGGGAGGTCTGGACAAAGGATGGTTGGGGTAATACTGGAGATCTCGGTCGTTTCGACGAGGAGGGCAACCTCGTCATCCTGGGCAGGAAAAAGGATATGATTATTCGAGGCGGGCAGAATATCTTTCCCGCGGAAATTGAACGCTACCTTCTCAGCCATCCCAAAATAAAAGATGTCGCCATTGTAGGCATGCCCGACCCCCAGATGGGAGAGCGAGCCTGTGCTTTTGTTGTTCCCAAACCGGGCCAGACAATATCCTTTGATGACATGGTTGCTTTTCTAAGGGGGAAAAATCTGGCTTCTTACAAGCTGCCTGAGCGGCTTGAGATCTTGGACGCCATGCCCCTGGCAGGCGGCCAAAAAATTGATAAAAAGGCCCTTCGGCGAATCATCGAAACAAAGATTGAGATCGAAGGGAAGACAAGTTAAGCCCTACTGGACTGTTTCGCCACTAAACTTGAAAGGAGACTTGGAATGGGATCTAGAGATTTGAGGGAATACATTGAAAAACATGAAAACAACGGTGATCTGAAAAGGGTGACAAGGGAGGTGGACTGGAATCTGGAACTCTCTCACGTAGCCAAACTAAATGAAGAGAAAAAGGGTCCGGCCCTCCTCTTCGAGAACGTGAAAGGGTATGACATTCCAGTGCTCACGGGTGTGTGGGGGACCACGGAGCGCTGGGCCACGGAACTTGGGCTGCCCCGTGATTGTTCCATGATGACGCTGGCCATGGAGTGGGGAGAGATCCTTGGGCGGGAAAAGATACCACCCAAGGTAGTCAAGGACGGCCCCATAATGGAAAACGTCATAGAAGAAAAGGACGTTGACATACTGGATTTTCCGGTGCCCTATTTCTATCCCAAGGACGGCGGGCGTTACATCGGAACAGCCTATGCCCTGGTTTCAAAGGACCCTGAAACGGGATGGGTCAATCTTGGAACCTATCGGTTGCAGGCACACGACAGAAATCACACGGGCATCCAGATGAACCCGTCCAAACATGCCCGAATGCACCTTGAAAAGTATCAGAAGAAAGGGGAAAAGATGCCCGTTGCCGCGGTAATCGGGGGGCCTCCCATAATCTTCCCCCTGGGTGGAGGAGACATCCCCCCTGGAGTTAGCGAATATGATGTGGGAGGGGCTATTCTGGGCGAAGCGATCCAGGTCATTGAAAGTGATCTCACTGGCCTACCCATCCCTGCGACAGCAGAAATAGTGCTCGAGGGAGAAATGAATCCCGATCCCTCTTCATTCATACTAGAGGGTCCTTTCGGGGAAGCAACCGGGTATTACTCGGGCAAGCCTACAGAGAAGGAAGTTATTCATGTAAAGAGGATACTGCACAGGAACAACCCCATCTTCAATGCTACCACCGTGGGACGTCCAACGACTGATACCCACATGGTGGGCGTCATTTCAAGGGGAGGGGCCTTTTGGAGACAGCTCCAGGACACCAAGATTCCCGGAATCAAGGCCTTTGCCATACCTCCCGAAATGGGAAACCGCGGCATCATCATATCCGTGAAGCAGCTTTACCCAGGGCATTCGAAACAGGTCTTGACCGCGGCCGCATCCACCCCGTACGGGGCCTTTGCATGCAAGGTGTTCATCGTCGTGGACGACGATATTGATCCAGAAGATTACGGCCGGGTGGCCTGGGCGGTAAGCCAGAGGTTTGACGCACAGAGGAGCATCACCATTCTCACCGGCAGGCGTTCTACCTGGCTTGAGCCAGGTATCGAACCCAAGAAAAGGTATCCTTTCCCAATGATCTCCACCATACTCATAGACGGGTGTACGCCTTACGAGTGGGAGGAAAAACCGGAGATCATCGAGCTGGATCAAAAGATGGTGGAAAAGATCAAGAAGGAATGGCATGAATACGGCCTGGGGTAAACGGTGATACGAGAAGGTGGTTTTTGAGGTTTTTTTGCCCTGCCACAGGCGCGCGTAGAAGGCCCGGTGGCGATATCTTTGTCTGTTTTCTCTATTCAGGAGGCTCCCGGGACAGGCAGGAGTACCAGGGACATGACTACGTATCCTTACTTAGAAGGGAAAAGCATTCTCATTGTCGATGATGAGCCTGATGTGCTGGACACATTGGAGGAACTATTGAGGATGTGCAAAATCGAAAGGGCCTCCAGTTTCGACGAAGCACGGAAAAAGCTGGAGGGCCGCTTCTTTGATATGGCCATCCTGGATATAATGGGTGTTGACGGCTACAATCTTTTGAAAATCGCAAACAGGAGAAATGTAATAGCCGTAATGCTGACAGCCCATGCATTGAGCCCGGACAATCTTCTCAGGTCTTACAACGAGGGGGCAGTCTCCTATGTCCCCAAGGAGAAGATGACTGAACTGCCTGCTCTCCTGAACGATATTGTGAAGGACGTTGAAAAAGGGAAGGATTACCTGTGGGACTGTTGGCTCAGCCAGATAGACGACTTCCTGGAAAAGAAATTCGGTCCTGACTGGAAGGATGAGGACAGAGAATTTGCGAAAAGATTCAAAGGGCAATCCAGGAATATTCTCATCCTGGTCATGGCGGAGGAAAAATGGAAAGAAGCGAACTACTTGCGGCGGTATATCCGATCGTGCGGATTTGATGGGACGATCCTTGATATGGGATTGACAGGCAGCGCGGATGGTCCCTGTGACATTACACGCGAGGAGATAATTGAAGCCAGCGGCCGAGACCCTGTTGAGATAGCTGGTATTACCGACCGGGGGCGGCGAATGCCTGTCATGATTGAAGGTGGCTCAAGAAAAGTCAAGGAGTTGTACGCTCGGGGGCAAGTCCAAGGTATCGTTTCCCTAGGGGGAACAACCGGGACTCAAATGGGAACCAGGATCATGCAATCCCTTCCCTTCGGCCTGCCCAAGCTGGCTGTCTCCAGCACTGCATCGGTGCCCGGTCTTGCCACAAGGTATTTCAACAATTCAGATATCACCCTGATGTATTCAGTTGTGGAGTTCGGAGGGCTGGATACCTTTATGCGGAACGTCTTGGCGCGGGCAGCCGGGGCTGTTTGCGGCATGGCCGAGCGATCGACCGAACAACCCGTATCTCTCCCTGGAAGAGGCCAAAAACCCCTGGTTGCCATGACGCAAAGCGGTGGGTGTGAAACCTGTGCAATGAGCGTGAGGAGGCAACTGGAGGCAAAAGGCTATCAGGTGGTGGGATTTTCCGCATCGGGCAGCGGAGACAGGGCCATGGAGGACATCATTGAGAACCAGGATATTTTTGGTGCGGTGATTGATCTGAACCCAAGCGGTGTGGGTGAACACATACTGGGCTTTGCCAGGGGAGCGGGAGAAAAGAGGCTCGAGGCCGCCGGCCAAAAGGGCTTGCCCCAGGTGATCGCCCCCAGCGGGGTTAACTTCGGGACACCTCTGAAGAAACAATACAAGCCGGAATATAATCATCGAAAGAAATTCGTCTATGATGGTGCCAGGACATTCATTCGGCTATCTGAAGAAGAACTGCTCAGGGTGGCCCAAGTTATGGCCGAGAAGCTCAATAAGGCAAAAGGCCCCGTTAAGGTTATTATCCCACTGGGCGGGTGGTCGAACGTGGACAAAAAGGGCATGGACTTCTATGACGAAGATTTGGACAGGAGTTTTGTTCAAAAACTCAAGGAGAAACTGAGAACAGGCATAGAGGTAAGAGAGGTGGACACGGATCTGGATACGCCGGAATTCGCCTCGGAGGTAGTCAGGGCCCTCGAAGAAATGCTGGATGTGTCCCCGCCCCCCAGCTTTCTCAAATAGCATTTCAGGTTGAAACAAACCACAGGATCAAAGCCTGGACGAGGGCCCGTCGATGGACGACTCCTAAAGGACGGCGTCCATGGTTTCGTTGATGGGAATGACATCTTCCGATTGTATCCCGAGGATATAATACCCCTTATGGGGTCCCCCCTCCATCCTGGTGATATGCCTGACTATACCGCTTACGTTGGTTATGATAGCATCTGCGGCGTAGAGGGATATGGGATACAGGTGGTCACCGGTCTTTAGCAGGTTTACCAGCTCAAAGTCGTTTTCCGAGATGATGAGCCCAATACCGTGCTTGGAATAGTCGTGAACTTTCAATGAATAGCTCTTGCTCCTCGATGGTGACAGGTCAACCACAAATTCGGCGGAAAGGAGATCTGGTTTTTCAAAAACATACCGATCCTCGCTTCGCCTTTCCCTGAACTGTATTGACCTCGGCAAGGTCAACAGGAACCCGTAGCTGGGGTAGGTATTGCTTGTGCCGGTGCATCGAGACTTGAACCGGTAAAAGTTCTTATCAAAAAAAAAGAGGACCGTCACCTCCGGGGACGAATGAATGAACCTGTTTCCCCGGCCTGGGATCAACCTCTCAATGACGAGTCCAGGTTCAGCGCCCTGGGAAGCCGTGGGCCCCTTTTCCACGTGAATCCCGACAAACCGGGACATAAATATCTGTCGTACTCTTGGCAGCTTGACCGTGATGCCCACTTCATCGATTACCAGTGATTGTATGACGCTCAAGATCTCTTCTTTTCTGTACATGCTCGCCCATATCATGTCACGAGTTCTCCCGCAGGCATTCTCCGGCAACAAAGATGTAGGCTTTTAGACCGGGATCGCTGCTCGCCGCAGTAAGGAGGCAATCACTACCTTTCTTCACGAAAGGTGAGGCACTTACAAGGGACGAGCCTTTAGCCAGAGGTTATTGATAGCAGAAACTATGCCACCAAGGGATATCCAAGCTATTTCAGTAATCTGTTCAATGAGTTATTGGCCATCCCAAAGGCTCAAAAAATGATTGGAAGGGTACTTTCGTATATTTTTCCTCAAACCCATGTGACATTTTGTGTACGTTTTTCGCCATTGTGAGACAACAAGCCTTTGGCCTTGTATCCCGGGCGGTCTTGTTGCAAGAACATGTCTTGGTTCCAGGGAGACGCCGGATATTGGTATCGCAGCAGAATGCTGCTCCTACAGGGGAGGGATACAGGAATATTGGTATCGCAGCACAATGCTGCTCCTACAGGGGAGGGATACAGGAATGTTGGTATCGCAGCACAATGCTGCTCCTACAGGGTGGACGGGTCAGTACCAGGGCAGGAAGATCGCAGGCTTACGGATAGGCTGGATCTAGCCGACGAGGTATGTTCCGGTTCCCACGGCAATCAGGATATCCTCATCATTCTTGAGCTCCGTTCGTGTTACGGTCACCCTCCTCCCGCCCCTCATTACGTCTCCCGAGGCTATGAAGTATCGACCCAGGCCCGGTCTAAGAAAATCGATACGAAAATCGATGGTACCCACGCGGGATATCCTCTCTTCTATCTCTTTCAAGGGGCGCCCCGCCATTTTTTTCAACAGGTCAATAGAAGCGATCAGCCCCCCCGTGGCATCAAGAGTCGCTGATATCACCCCTCCGTGCAAGATGCCCTTAACGTAGTTTCCAATCAGATCTTCACGCATATCGAATCGGACCCGGATGCACGAGGGCTTCAGGGATTCAATTCGCAGACCCAGGACCCTGTTGAAGTGGATCTTTGTCTCGTAGATATCTTGAATGACCTGCGTCAAGGCATCGAATTCCGCAATCTGATCGTTCATCTGACAGGCGTCCCCTTGAGTGAAGTTCGTTCCGTCTGTGGCGGAGTTTAGCGGATAGGCCAATGCGTGTCAATGTCAATGGACCAGGGGGCTCCTGGAGCAGTCCGGGGGAAAGGATAACAGGACTTGCTCCCCCACACCCCAGGGCAGTCGGTATCATTACGACAAACTTTCATTTGACATTCTTTCAGTTTTATTATGAACTTATGCGACCAACACTTCCCTGAACAGCAACGGGCGCAGCCTTTTGAAGACGGCATTAACCCTGAGTGCTTGCTTCGAGCTCTTAGGGGAGACAAACAGGAACTCAATAGGAAGGGAGGGACCAATGGACGATCTTACTTTTGGAATCACCCTGACAGTAGTGGGAATGGGCGGTACTTTTCTGACATTGTTGATAATTATCTTGCTGATGAACTTACTCAAAAAAGTATGCCCTATTGCGGAAGAGGAAAGTTCAGGATCCGCCAAGGGATAGAAAGGAGACGGCCATGGTTGAAAGCATCTATATCGGGATCTCAGGTCTCCTGAGCGGTTTTGAGTACCTCTTTGCGCAGGGGCTTCAAAACGTCATCATGCTCTTCCTGGGCGGGCTCCTTCTCTATCTCGGGATAAGGAAAGAGGTAGAACCCCTGCTCCTGGTTCCCATCGGTTTCGGCTGTATCCTGGTCAACCTTCCCTTGAGTGACCTGATGGAAAGCGGTGGCATCCTGAGGACCTTCTATGACATGGGCATAATGAACGAGCTCTTTCCCCTCTTGATCTTCGTTGGCATTGGAGCAATGACGGATTTCGGTCCTCTCCTGGAAAACCCCAAGATCCTGCTGCTGGGTGCTGCGGGGCAGTTCGGGATATTCATGACCCTCTTGCTTGCCCTGGCCCTGGGCTTTGAAAAGCTCGAAGCAGTTTCAATCGGCATTATAGGTGCGTGTGACGGACCGACCGCGATCTATGTGACTTCACAATATGCTCCCCAGCTCCTTGGAGCGGTATCGGTTGCCGCCTATTCCTACATGTCCCTGGTACCAATAATCCAGCCCCCGATAATGAAGATCCTTACCACCCAGAGGGAAAAGACCATCCGAATGGGTGTTGTCAAGAAGACTGTCTCCAGCAGAACTCGCCTCTTTTTCCCCCTTGTCGTCACATTTGTCACAGGCCTTATAGCACCCAAGGGCCTGCCCTTGATGGGCATGATCATGCTGGGCAATTTCATGAAGGAGTCGGGCGTGGTTGCCCGGTTGACCCATGCATCTGAGAACGAAATAGCCAACATAGTCACCCTTTTCCTAGGTCTTGCCATCGGAGGGACTATGGAAGGTCATGCCTTTCTAAAGACACAGACCCTGGCGATCTTTGCCCTGGGATTTCTTGCCATATGTGTTGATACGGCAGCCGGGGTCCTTTTCGGAAAACTGATGTGCCTCCTGACGCGAGGTAAGATCAATCCCCTGATCGGCGCAGCCGGTATCTCCGCATATCCAATGGCCGCCAGGGTTGCCCAAATACAGGGACAGAGGTATGATAAGCAAAACTATTTGCTCATGCACGCAATGGGTGCAAACACCGGAGGCCAGATCGGGTCCGTCATGGCAGCGGCAGTCATGCTTTCGATCTTGAAGGGAATGGGGCTCACCTAGGTTGCCCTTCCCGGTTGTGTGGAGACATTGACAATGATGGGGTCAGGATCATCAACCAGGGATGATCCTTGAGGGAGCAATTATGGACTGGAGTGGGCTGCAAAAGGAGAAGATTCAGCTCGGTCTTCCTCTTCTCATAATCAAGGGGGAAAGGGGATTCCTGGGTTGTGGATACATCAACGTGGATGCCTGCAACCGCACAGGAGAGGCCTGCGCCGTGGTCACTGGCGTCAAGACCCATGAAGATATGCTGGATGCGGATATCAAGGCCGTGTCAGTGGAGGCCGAGAGGCTTGGTGTTCGTGTGGGGATGAAAGGCCGAGATGCACTCAGGTTTTTTCGTTAGGTCCTTGTTACCAGCAATGCTCGGCCCCCTTCAAGGGAATGGTCCGTGTCGGCAGTATCTGGCCTCCCAAGATTTTTTCTTGATCCGAATTGCGTGATAATTAGAATTTTCTGCCAGTAGTAACGGAATTGATTTGCGGGATTTGCTATGCCCACCTGTGATAAAGAGTATGACGTCATAGTGGTCGGCGGAGGGCATGCCGGCTGTGAGGCGGCCCTTGCGGCCGCGCGCATGGGGCACGCCACCTTGCTGATCACGATCAACCTGGACCACATCGCCGTGATGAGCTGCAATCCCGCCATCGGGGGTCTTGCCAAAGGACACCTGGTCAAGGAGATAGATGCCCTGGGTGGGGAGATGGCAAAAACAGCGGACCAGACAGGGATACAGTTCAGGCGTCTCAACACCAGGAAGGGCCTGGCGGTCCAGGGCTCGAGGTCACAAAACGACAGGGACCTTTACAGGAAAAGGATGAAATCCGTCCTTGAGGCCCAGGCAAATCTCGATATCCGGCAGGCCATGATCGATAGGCTCCTGGTAAAGGACGGCAGAATCTATGGGGTAGAGTCAAACATACATGAGAGATTCCTGTCCAAGACCGTTATCCTCACAACCGGCACTTTCCTCAGGGGCCTCATCCATATCGGCCTTGATCACTTCCCTGCCGGCCGCATGGGAGACCCTCCATCCACTCGACTTTCCGAGCAGCTGGAGCACCTGGGCTTTGAAATCGGCAGGCTGAAGACAGGCACCACACCTCGCCTGAACGGCAAGACCATTGATTACAGCAATCTCGAAATCCAGCACGGAGACAAGGTTCCAAGGCCCTTTTCCTTCTCGACCCGTGAAATAACCCTGCCCCAGGTCCCGTGTCACATCACCTACACCAATCACAGGACCCATGAGTTCATCAAGCAGGGGCTTGACCGCTCCCCCCTTTACAGCGGCGTCATAAAGGGAACCGGCGCCAGATACTGCCCCTCTATCGAAGACAAGGTCGTGCGATTCGCAGAAAAGGAAAGACACCAGGTCTTTCTCGAGCCCGAGGGACTTGAAACACTGGAGGTGTACCCAAACGGTCTTGCTACCAGCCTGCCCGTGGATATCCAGGTCAAGATGGTAAGGTCCATACCTGGCCTTGAAAAGGCCGAGATATTGCGGCCCGGTTACGCCATAGAGTACGATTTCATCAATCCCATACAGCTCAAGCCTTCCCTTGAAACCAAGCTCGTTGCCGGGCTTTTCCACGCCGGCCAGATAAACGGGACTTCGGGATACGAGGAGGCCGCGGCTCAAGGCCTCCTGGCCGGAACAAACGCGGTGTTAAAGATCAGGGGGGAAGAGCCCCTGGTCCTTCCCCGGTCCCTGGCTTACATGGGGGTTCTGGTAGATGATCTGGTAACAAAGGGCACGAACGAACCATACCGCATGTTCACCTCCAGGGCAGAGTACAGGTTGATCCTCAGGGAGGACAATGCTGACTTCAGACTTCGTGAAATCGGTTACCGCCTCGGCCTCGTGACGGATGATGTATACAGGGAGTTCCGCCGGAAAAGGGACAGGGTGGAAGCCCTTATGAAACGCCTCAATGAATTCAAGCTCAAGCCCGAGCCAGGAGTCCAGGATAGGCTGAGGGAGCTGGGCACGACTCCCATCAAGAACATTACCTCCCTGGCCCAGTTGCTCAAAAGGACTGAGATATTTTTGAAGGACCTTCTGTGTTTCGATCCTGAAATAGGCGGCCACGAGATCCAGGTAGTTGAAGAAGTGGAAACAAGGATCAAGTACGAGGGCTACATCAACCGCCAGGAAAGGCAAGTGGAAAAACTCAAACGCATGGAAAGTACAAGGCTGCCGGAGGATCTGGACTATCAAAGCATCTACGGACTTTCAACTGAGGTGAGAGAGAAACTGGCCAAGGTCAGGCCTCTTTCACTGGGCCAGGCCTCAAGGATTTCGGGGATAACCCCGGCGGCCATCATGGCCCTCCAGGTACACTTGAAGAGGCGTGGTGGAGCCAGGCCTTGAAAGGAGCATAGAAATGCGCCAGGAGACCATAAGTAAGGCCGTACTCTTGCTGATAGTGTTGTTCATATCAGCCGTTTTTTTCTCGATGATAAGCCAGTTCCTAATGGCCATTCTTCTGGGGGGGATCTTCTCCGCTCTGGCCCATCCCATCTATCGCCGTTTCAAAGGCTGGTTCGGCGGGAGGAGGCAGTTTGCATCCCTTGCCACACTGTTTCTCATCGTCATCCTTGTCCTCCTGCCCCTGGCAGCAATCTTGGCTATCGTTGCGGCCCAGGCCATCAGCGTGGGGCAGTCTGTGACCCCATGGGTTCAAAAGCAGATCTCCCAGCCTACCGCCTTTTCCGATATCCTGGCGCACATACCTTTTTATGAAAAGATCGAACCGTACCAGGGAATCATCCTCACCAAGGCCGGGCAACTGGTCGGGCATATCAGCAGGTTTCTCCTCGACAGCCTGTCCTCTGTCACCAAGAGTACCGTAAACTTTCTTTTTTCCCTGGTAATCCTGCTCTACACCATGTTTTTCTTTTTGATGGACGGGGACAAACTCCTCCAAAAGGTCATGTATTACCTTCCACTGGAGGAGAAGGACGAAAGAACGCTCCTTGAAAAATTCACGTCCGTGACCAGGGCTACTCTGAAGGGCACCGCCCTAATCGGCATCCTCCAGGGCGGTCTTGCCGGTATCGCATTCGCGGCCGTTGGCATCAGCAGCGCCCTGTTTTGGGGCACCATCATGACCATCCTCTCT
>JAFDIC010000471.1 GCA_019308525.1 Deltaproteobacteria bacterium | reverse complement strand
ATTAAGACATGTTGAAGAGGCGTGAAACGGGCCATTATTTTTTTCTGATTCAATTGAACGATTGTTCAATCGTTTATAAAAGGTGCCCTTGTCGTGTGGATAACTTGCTGAATCTCCGGGCGAGGAGCTAAGTATGGTGTTGCCGGGTTTACGGAAAAACAAGAATGCCTCTCATGGAACCACCGAAGAAAAAATAGAGGATACAAAAAAAATAGTCCTGGTCGGGAGCCCCAATGTGGGGAAGAGTGTTATCTTTGGTCACCTCACAGGTCGATATGTAACTGTTTCCAATTATCCCGGAACCACCGTGGAGGTAACCAGGGGAAGGGGCATAATTGGGCATGAGGAGGTAGGTGTCATCGACACGCCGGGGATGTATTCCCTGGTTCCCATCACTGAAGAGGAGCGCGTTGCCAGAGACATCCTCCTAGAAGAAAGACCCGATGTGGTCGTTCAGGTAATCGACGCGAAAAACCTGGAAAGGATGCTCCACCTGACACTTCAGCTTATGGAGGCTGATTTACCGGTTCTCCTTGATCTCAACCTCATGGACGAGGCCGAAGAGTCGGGAATATCTATTGATCCGGACATGCTCAGGCGGGAACTGGGTATCCCCGTTGTTGCAACCGTTGCTATTGAAAACAAGGGACTGGACCATCTCCAAGAGACTATCCTGAAAAATGAAAGGCGCAGGGTCAGAAACCTGACTTATGGCCAGCCGCTTGAATCCTCTCTACAGCGCATAGAGAGGCTGCTGACCGGCGAGTACAATATTTCCAAACGGGCAATTGCCCTTCTCCTGCTACAGGATGACCCTGGTGTCCACAGCGGTGTCAAGAAGCTGGATGGAGATGTCTACCAAACCATCCAGAGGATCGTTGAAGAGACAAAGAATATATACCGTGCTCCTTTGAACTACATCATAACCATCAGGAGGCAGGAAGTCATCAGTGAAATAGTTCAGAAGACAACGACTCAGTCTGGAATTGAAGTTCGGGACTTCAAAGAGTCCTTGAGCTCCCTTATGATGCGTCCTGCTACCGGCCTCCCTTTCCTCTTTCTGGTGATCTATGTGATGTACAAGTTTGTGGGTGTTTTCGGTGCCCAGACCTCCGTGGACTTCCTTGAAGGAGTCGTCTTCGGAGAATACATAAATCCCTTTGTCACAAAGATAGTCACCCTAATTATACCCTGGAAGATCCTTCAGGATCTCTTTGTAAATGATTACGGGATCATCACTCTCGGTCTCAGGTATGCGATTGCCATCATATTGCCCATCGTAACCACCTTTTTTATCGCCTTTTCAATCATAGAGGACACCGGGTACCTCCCAAGACTCGCCATGCTCATAGACCGAGCGTTTAAGAAGATAGGGTTGAATGGGAGGGCCGTCATCCCCGTGGTCCTTGGATTTGGGTGTGATACCATGGCGACAATGGTAACGAGGACACTGGAGACGCGCAGAGAAAGGATTATCGCCACATTTCTGCTGGCCCTGGCCATACCCTGCTCTGCTCAACTAGGCGTTATTCTTGCGCTGCTTTCAGACAATACCACGGGTCTTTTGCTGTTTGGAGGGGTCATGGCCATAGTTTTTATATTTGTCGGTTATTTGGCCGCAAAGATCATGCCGGGTGAAAACCCGATCTTTTATATGGAGGTTCCGCCCTTGAGATGGCCGAAAATGTCAAATGTCTTTACTAAAACATACACAAGAGTGGAATGGTATTTTAGAGAGATATTGCCCCTGTTCATTATGGCAAGCATTTTTATATGGGTGGGAAGGCTTACAGGGCTTTTTGTTTTGCTGGTAAATACCCTTGCCTACCCCACGGGATGGATCGGGCTTCCCAGGGAGGCTGCAACGGCTTTTCTCTATGGGTTTTTCAGGAGAGACTTTGGGGCTGCGGGACTCTATGACTTAAAGATTACCGGTGTTCTCAGTGGTATTCCCCTTGTGGTCTCTGTTATTACCATAGCCCTGTTCATGCCGTGCATTGCCCAGTTTTCCATGACCATAAAAGAGAGGGGCTGGAAGATGGCCCTGGGGATGGCGGCCTTTATCTTCCCCTTTGCTTTTCTAGTCGGGGGCTTGGTAAACAAGGCCCTGTTATTTCTTGGAGTGAACTTGTAAACTGGATGTCCTTGTGCCCTTGGGTTTCTAAATTCGGTGGGATGAAAGGCAGTTAGGAAGGGTGGTCTTGCTTAGAGTTGAAAGATCTCTGGTTCTACCCATCATACCTATCACTACAGTATTCTTTATCAATTGGTGGGCGAGGAGACTTATTGTCCAAACAGTAGACCTGTACGAGAGAGTGCCTGTCATCAAGGGTTTTTTCTCCATTACTCATATTCGCAACCCGGGGGCTGCTTTCGGTCTATTCTCGAAGCTTGATCCATCCTATCGCCTCCCTTTCCTGCTCGGGACATCGTTTGCTGCCCTTCTTCTCATTGCCTACCTCTTGGTCAAAAGCGGGCAGGACCACTGGGTGCGAAGACTTGGTTTGTCATTTTTGACGGGCGGAGCGATAGGGAATATCTACGAAAGATTAGTTTATGGCGAAGTAGTTGATTATTTGGATTTTTACTTTAGAAACTACCATTGGCCCTCCTTCAACGCGGCCGATATGTTCATCACTGCTGGGGTAGGGTTTGTCTTACTCTATCACATCTTTATCAACAGAGGGCTAGAAACTGAAGAAAGTAGAGGATAGCCATGGAACGCCTAGCAGGAGAAAAAACTGTTTTACAAGTTAAGGTCCTTGGCGTGGACTGACCCAATTGCGCCTCAAGCCTCCAGGAGGAGGTCAAAAAGATCGAAGGTGTTGACTCAGCAGAGTTCAATTTTGGGATTTCCAGGTTGAAGGTCGTTGGGGACGCACGGAAGGTGAGCTGCCAAGGAGTCGTTCAAATCGTTGAAAAACTCGGACATAAGGTGGAGGAGGAAGAAAAGGTCAAGTCAGCAGTTCTTCATATTGAAGGGATGGACTGTGAAGACGAGACATCGCTCATAG
>JAFDIC010000470.1 GCA_019308525.1 Deltaproteobacteria bacterium | reverse complement strand
TGATTTATTCAAGGGTTCTAAGAAGTTCCTGAGGCTTGTCCCAAGCCACAAGGGACGTGAGAAGCAATCCAGTGTTCATGATTACCCTGGCACCTTGGTCATCGAAATGAAACCCCACCTGGGTAAGGCCTAGGGCCTGGAGTGCGGCCCGTACGGCGGAGTGTCTTTCCTCTGGGCAGCAGATCAGGAGAAAACCGCCGCCTCCCGCGCCGGTGATTTTACCGCCATATGCCCCGGCCTCCAAGGCCGCCTGGTAATAAGCATCTATTTCAGAGTTGCTGACCCCGTTTGCAAAGTGTCGTTTTTCTACCCAATTTTCATGAAGCAGCCTCCCAAAGCCCTCAATATCGCCTGACTCAAGACACTTGCGAACCTCGGGGACCATCGCTTTGACCCGATGGAGGGCTTCAAGGGTTTGTCCTTTCTTGTTTTCGCTTGCTTCCTTTTGCCGCGATAGGATCTCGTTTGCACTGCGGGTCTGTCCGGTGAAAAACAGCATCAGCGACCGCTCAAGCCGCTTTCTCACTTCAGGGGCCAGGCTAAGCGGGGTCACACGAGTGCTGTCACTTTCAAACTCTATTAGGTTGAGCCCTCCCACTGCTGCCGCGTACTGGTCTTGTTTTCCGATAGGGGACCCCAGCTTCTCAATCTCAATGAAGGAAGCGAGTTCGGCGATCTCCCCTGGCGTCCAGATCAAGCCGCAGGAGGTAAGGAGTGCCTTTATCAGCCCTACCGCCACAGAGCTGGAACAACCCAGGCCAGTCCCCGGCGGGATCTCTGAGGCGATAAAGAGGTTGACCCCCCGCGTGATCCCGAAATGATGTAAGATGGCCCGCGGCAATTGGAGGTCCCCTTCGAAGTCGACACATGAATCTCCATCCTGTCGGAAAAAAGTGCGGTAATCGGAAGAGGCGATCTCCAGGCCGTTTGAACCGCTCGTCTTGAGGAACACATAAAAATAGCGGTCGATGGCCGTATTGATTACAGCCCCACCGTATTTCCTATAATACACCGGAAGATCGGTCCCGCCACCTGCAAGGGATATCCTCAAAGGTGATCGAACGATCAGCAAGCTCCTTCTCCCTCCGGCTCTTACAACACAGCCATAAGTTCTGTCTCTAAAAGATCATCAACCATGTCAGTTGACTTCACCAATACAAGCTGGCGATTATTTTCCTGTGCCTTTCATCACGCACTTAACTGTATATAACAATATCTTCAAATCAAGCCAAAAGCTGCGCTTCTCGATATATTGGAGATCCAGCTTAACCCATTCGTCAAAATCCCTGATATCGTTTCGGCCTGATATCTGCCAGAGGCACGTGATGCCTGGTTTTACAGCGAGCTTTCGCTTTTGCCAGTCGTTGAACTGCTCATATTCTGTCTGAAGAGGGGGTCTAGGCCCCACCAGACTCATGTCACCTTTGATTACACTCCAAAGTTGAGGGAGTTCATCAAGACTGTATTTTCTAAGTATCCGCCCAAGTGGTGTTATTCGAGGATCATTGGTAAGCTTGAAAACCGGTCCGGTCATTTCATTTTGGGCCATCAGTTTGGCTTTGACCTCATCGGCATTTTGATACATTGAACGAAATTTGAAGCTAGTAAAGTAGAGCCCATTCTCTCCAACCACTTTCCATTTGTAGAAGGCGGGGCCAGGCGAGGATATCTTTACCAAAATGGCAATTGTTACTAAAACCGGAGAAAAAAACAGCCAGGCAATAGAAGCAAAGGTCAGATCAGTTAGTCTTTTTAAAAAAATATACAAAGAATTCCTTAGTGGAAGATTAAGCCTGCTCATTGGCACCGACCTGTTGCCAGAAAAAGCAGCACATTCTCGACCTTGTCAACGATCTTTTCCCAATCGTAGTTTACTTTCCCGTAATTCAGCAGTTTTTGGCCTTCATCTGTAATAAGACCCTTATCCATGTGAAGAATTTCCAACAGCTTCCGGGTTAAATCATCCACATCCCGGGATTTGAAGGTCCACCCATACCCGCCCAACACATCAACATTCTCTTGGATGTCGCTAGCCAGTACCATCCGCCCGTAGCTCATAACTTCGAGGATTGATACAGGCATTCCTTCTATCGTTGATGGTTGAATAAAGCATAAGGCGTTTGACAACAGTTCCTGCTTCAGTCTACCGGTCACAAATCCGGTGAAAATCACATTCTCCAAATCTTTATACTGTAACAGTGTATGAAAATACCGGTCCCTATGATTGGAATCACCTGCTATCACAAGCTGAATACCTTTTTTCAAAGTGGTGGGCAAACGCTTCCATGCTTCCAATAGAAAATGAGCCCCTTTTTCTGGGACAAGCCTAGCCATAAACAGCAAATAAGTTCCTTCCTGAAGCCCATATTTTCTTATTTTCGAAGGCTCTCTATAGACAGCCTGAGGCATTCCATTTGGAACATAATGACATTTAGCACCAAACCTTTTCTCAAGAAACATCTTATCTTCCAAACACACACAAAACGTGGCGTGAGGCAGATGAACTGAACTCCACGCGGTCATTCGAATTAGTCTTTTTGCTACTGCGCCCCATTTGTCCCTTTTCCAATCAAGGCCGTGCGTATGCACTACCACCTTTTTTCCTAAAATTCTCGGAAACCAAGCCAGTGCTGAAAGGCCAAAAGAATTGATATAAATAACGTTATAGTTCTCAAAGGCAATCTTTACCATGCCCGACGCACTGTGGCTCAAAGCGTCTAGATGCTTAGTACGTATCCCCGGACTCCGTGGAAGCCCCATTCCCCTGTATGAACGGATTGGTCTTCCCTCCATGTAGCTTTCACGCACGAAGATGTCGAACCGATGCCCCCGTTTGACCAGCCTAGAGCCAATTTCCTCCATAACCAATTCGATTCCGCCTGGATAAGGAATCCCTTTTGCTCCCAATGCAGCGATTTTGAGCTTCACTGGAAAAGGTTGTTCTTTCCTTGTATCAGACAAGGCAGACCTCTTTGCCAAAGAACAGTTTCGCCGGTACCCACGGCTTTCTTCTCATAGCTGGTACAGCAGTTCCCACCATCCAACAGTTTCTCTGGCATTTTCTCACTTTCTCTCTCACAGCGTGAGCTTCCCTAGAGTTCCAAATCTGGTTGAACGAACTTTTTCTCAAATCTCCCATAGTCCAAGGCTCTGCGGAACCGTTACAGGCTAGTACTTGCCCGTATGGATCCAAAAAAAACAAATCACTTGCTGCACCGCAAGGCAAAGGCCTGATTGCTCCTTGCATATACCGCAAGATGCCGTAATTGATGAATGCTCTCCCCCAATCCTTAATCTTCAGACGCCACTGTTTTCTCTTTGATTGTAATAAGGCTTTGATAAATTCTCTCATTTGTTTTTTTTGGATCCATACGGGCAAGTACTAGCCTGTAACGGTTCCGCAGAGCCTTGGACTATGGGAGATTTGAGAAAAA
>JAFDIC010000469.1 GCA_019308525.1 Deltaproteobacteria bacterium | reverse complement strand
TGTCGGGCGTTTCTATCCTGCCAAACTCATTGCCCAGTTGCGGAAGCGCAAACTCAACTGGGGCATCCTGACCGATGGTGCCCGCTGGAGGCTTTATTCCACCAGGAGTTCACGCCCCTATGAAGACTTCGTGGAACTGCCATTGGCAGAGGCCCTTGAGAACAACGATGATGCGGAATACGGACTGTTCGAAGCATTCTTTCACAAAGAATGCTTTTTGAATGATGAATTAGGAATGCGGAACGATGAAAAAAAGGAGGAAGGTTCATCATTCATCATTCATCATTCAAAATTGGACTTTTTCCGGGAAGAATCCGAACGGATTCTGACAGAAAAAGTCAAAACGCCGTTCCTTGACCAAGTGGATGAGGTGCTACAATACATCTGCAACGGTTTCATTTTTGACACGAAGAAAAGCGGCGAAGAATACACTGAGAAAGAGAGAGCCGAAATATTCGAGAGCGCTGTTAAGCTCATTTACCGCTGCCTATTTCTCTTTTACGCCGAGGCCCGAAGGCTCCTGCCGTCCGACCCCGAGAAAATCGACCTTTATCGACGGCACTCCATTCAAGCCCTCTGCCAGGAGGCCCGTAAATTCCGCTGGGGCACCCGCCACGACACGGATGAGTACGATCTTTGGAAGCACCTGAAAGGCTTAGTGGGCGCAGTAAACGACGGAGATCCGGAATACGGCATTATGGGTTATAACGGCGGTCTGTTCGATGATGAAGAAGAAAAATTCTTGGGTCAACATCAACTGCGCAACGATTTCCTCTCCCGGGCGCTTTACCTGCTTGCATTCGTCGAGCCTTATAATAACGACCCGGAGGAAGAATATCCCATTCCATATGAAGACCTGGAAGTCCGCCATCTTGGGGAGCTCTATGAAAACATCCTGGAATACACGGTCCAGCTTGCCGATGCCGACCGCATCCGCCGGCGCACCAAAAATGGGGTTGAATACTTATTGGCCTCTCAGACCCAGAAACGGGCTGGCGACACGCTGATCAAGAAGGGAGAGGTCTATTTCGGCGAATCCGCTCTGGAACGCAAACAGACTGGCTCCTATTATACCCCGGAATCACTGGTTCGTTTTCTCAATGAAAAGACAATCATTCAGCCACTTCGAGAGACCTTTGAGCGTGAATATCGTGCCCGTTTTGACGAGTTTCTGGAGCAGGCTCGCAAGGGATATGATGCCGGAGCACGGCGCGGTGCAGCACAATCTGCCGCTGCCCTTGTCGAGCGTTTCGCCGAAAAAGAAGTTCTAAACTTCAAGGTCTGTGATCCAGCTATGGGCAGTGGTCATTTCTTGGTGGATGCCGCTAATCAAATGGCGGGACTTGTCATCGAATTGTTTGCTGAGATCCCGGGAGAAGACTGTGAGATTACGAATTACGAATTAAGAATTACGAATCAAGGGAAGAAAACTGAAGACGGCAATTTTTCATTCGTAATTCGTAATTCCTCATTGAACGATTGGCGAAGACAAATTACCCGCCATTGCCTATACGGAGTTGATCTCAACCCGCTGGCTGTAAACCTGGTCAAGCTCTCGCTCTGGCTCAACTGTTTTGCTAGTGATCACAGACTGACCTTCCTCGATCACCACCTGCGCTGCGGTAACAGTCTGATCGGGATTCGGTCCCTCAACCAGCTTGCATCCATTCCCGAGCGCAAAAAGGAAAGGAAGAAAAAGAAGAACCCACAAAGACTGCTTTTTGATTACAACGATCTCTCGAGTGTCCTGGCAAAGACCGCTCGGGGGGTGGCATCCATCAACCAAATCGATGAAGACGATACCGACAGCCAAAAGGCCGCCCTTGATGAAGCCCTGGATGCAACCACCACTCTGCGACACCTGGCTGATCTGTACACGGCCTACCTCATGGATTCCGACATCCAGGCCGGCGATTACAAAGAGCTTTTTACTGCAATGCTGAATGAGGAAGGCGGAATGATGAACAAGGAATTGTGGGAAGAAGTTCAGAATTATTCACACCGCCACCATTTCTTTCACTGGCCCCTTGAATTTCCCGATGTCTTTCAGGACGAAAATTCATCATTCAGCACTCATCATTCATCACTCTGTTGCGGTTTCTCCGCCACCGTCGGCAATCCCCCGTGGGATATCGTTAAACCAAACCCCCAGGAGTTTTTTTCGGCCTATGATCCTAAATTCCGATCCTATAAGAAGCAAGAAGCGAACCGCGTCTCCAAAAAGCTGATGGCCGACAATCCTGCCATCGCAAAGAGGTGGCAGGAATACTGCGACGGATTCGCCGAACAGAGCACTTACTTCAAGGAGCCTTTGAGCTACAGCGCCCTGGGCAAGGGCGACATCAACACCTTCAAGCTGTTCCTTGAGCAGTTCTTTACCGTGCTCAAAGATGGCGGGCGCATGGGCATCGTTGTGCCTAGCGGCATTTACACCGACCAGGGCTGCCAGCCGCTGCGGGAGATGTTCTTCAACCAGAGCCGTATCGAGTTTCTCTACTGTTTTGAAAACCGCTGGCCTACCGTCTTTACTGCAGTGGATGGTCGTTTCAAGTTCGTTACTTTCGGCACCCAAAAAGGTGGAAAGACCGACCGGTTCAAGTGCGCCTTCATGGAACACGGTCCGGAACGGTTGCCGGTGATTGATGCCAATGCCCTGAAAATGAGCGTAAAACAGGTCAAGAAGTTTTCGCCTGATACGCTGAGTGTCATGGAGTTCAAGAGCCAGCGGGATATTGATATCACCGCCAAGATTTATGGCGACTGGCCGCTGCTGGGGGAGAAACTGGAGGATACCTGGAATGTTAAGTTCAGACGTGAGCTCGACATGACCAATCATAGCCATTTATTCAAGACGACGCCAACAGATTGCCCGCTCTATGAAGGAAAAATGATATGGCTTTTTGACAGCGCGTTTGAGCAACCGCGCTATTGGCTCGATAAGGATGAGGTAGAAGAAGCACTTGGGGACAATGCCTGGGAGGGCAGACACTATAGGGTTGGCTTTAGAAATGTAGC
>JAFDIC010000468.1 GCA_019308525.1 Deltaproteobacteria bacterium | reverse complement strand
ACGTCAGATAGCTTGCCGATCAACAAAGCAGAAAATACTATTTGTAGGGGATGACCATAAGGAATCTCACCTACTGTGTCAATCCAAAATTGATGGACTCGTAAAAAGTGAAAAACATGAAACTCGCACCTAATGATTTCAAGAGGTTATCTATGCCAAGAACGCCAAATTTTGACTTTTTACGGATTCATCAAAATTGCCGGGTTCGTAAAAAGTCATAATTTGGGGTGGCAAAGTAAAAAGGTTCAAGTAAGTGTTCAAGTTGAACTTGCGAAATCCGGCTGAGCAGGAGCACGCGAATCTCGTGTGATCCCCGCCCAAGGATGCGGGAAATCACAACGAGATGAAGCGCAACGCAGAAATTGGACTTTCTACGAAGCCACCAAAATTGTCTTGACATGTCCTGTTCCCAAGTACCATTCTATTCAGGGTTTTAGCTGGATCGGTCCGCGGGAGTCCTGGGGGCATAAGAATCCCACCCTCATGGCAAACGGATCCGGGAAACAGGCGTTAGACCTGAACGTCTCCGTGGGGCTGTACAAGGGCACTGGAACAACCGATAAAGCCATCATTATTCTGCCTGGAGGCTACCACCTCCTGTTCCTTGAAGAGCGTGGATACGTGGGTTTGCAAAAATCCATCCTTCTCCGGGTCACATAAAGGAAAGGGGGGCTGAAAATGGACCAAGGAATCTTGACGACATTGGAAGAGCAGGTCAAGCCGGAACATACCGCCCTACTTGTCATTGATCCTCAAAACGATTTTTGTTCCCCGCACGGGGCCCTGCCTAAACTCATGGGCTGGGACGTCTCGCGGATGCAGGAGGCGGCTCAACGCCTGGATAAGTTTATCTCTCGAGCCAGGGACCGGGGAGTGATGATTGTCTGGACACGATCCATAATTGATACTGTCATGTCCAGGCCCAGCTTTCGGGCCAGGAAATTTGTAACCGAGGCCGTTTCAAGATCGATAGAGCTGGTAAAGTGGGATACATCAGGCTCTGAATGGTATTCAGGGATGACGAGGCCCCTTGAAAATGAGCACGTCATAACCAAGCACCATTATGATGCCTTCTCGGACACCAGCCTGGACCTGTTGTTGACAGGGAGACGCATAAAGACCATTCTTCTCACGGGTTTCACCACCAACGTCTGCGTGGAAACCACTGCGAGGCATGGATACATCAAAGGATATTATGTCGTTGTCCTATCGGACTGCACCGACGCGCCCACTCAGCAGGAATACGACGCAACGCTTCTTAACATCCGGACATATTTTGGCAGAGTGGCAACAAGCGATAAAATTATTGGGCTGTGGAGCAAAATGTAAGCACCTTCGCCCCACCAGCATTCTCCTGGCCGTCCCATGACTTCAGGTTATCTTCTGCAAGGCCCGGGCCTCACCCCCAGCATGGTTTTCCCCATGCCCCGTCCTTTACAGAGGATTGGCCCTCTCATTTCTTTTTCATGACCTCCTCAAGCTTTGCCAGGGTGTTTGCGGTCTCCTGGCGAAGCCTGTCAACCATCACAGCCGTCTCCTGTTTCATGCTCTCTATCTTTCCCTGGAGCTCTCTGATCTGGGCCTTTAATTCGGATTCGCTGGTCGTGCGAGTATAGGCCAAAACTGACAATGCCAGGGCGACAAGTGAGAGCAACAAGGCCAGTGTAGCCCTGAACCCTCCCTTCACAACCTTCTTTTCCTCTGCCATTACCTGCCTTCCCCCTGTCGGGATATTTCTTCGAGAACGGGCCCCCAGTCTTTGACAGGTTTCTTTTCTCTTTCCGCCTTTTTCGATTGCTCGTGAGGCTCAAGCTGCTCGATTATCAACCCATTCTGCTTGGCTGCCATATAGGTTTCTTTCAGGTTTGCCCTTACCCCGCCCCCAAAGGACATGTTATATCCCTGCAACATGCCATCGTAGACTATCTTGTCCTTGAACGGCAATAGAACTGCTTTTGCGTAATACGGCAATCGAACATAAGGCAATAGCCCTTCAAATGACTCATACAATGCTGACACCGCATATACTTCCCCCTTGCTGATAAAGATAGCATAGTGCTTGAGAAATCGTTCGATGAAGTAATCGCGGCGCTGGAAGTTTTTCCAGCCTTTGACGATATCAAGTTCTTCTGGCGATAAATCTTGAGGATTTTCTTCCACATACGAACCGATTAGCTCAATGTGGTCATAAAGGGCGTCTCGAACATCGAGTTTTTCTGACGGTGAAAGTTGCCCATATTCATCAACCGTCCTGATGTCAGGAATTATCGCCAACTTCAGATTTACGTAGTTCTGAAGCGACCACATCAGCTTGAAGAATAGCTCAACATCTGGCTCTGATAGTTTCACACCTGATCCTCCTCTTGAGGCATTTTGCTTCCCACGCTTAGGGGACGCAACATTCATAGCAATCGCAGTTCATCGAATATGAAACGTGAAATATTGTTGAATTACTTATAGCAGATGCCCGCATTCACTCCTTTTGACTTTCCTTGAGGACTGCCTGGAATAGAGACAGGAAGTCCTCTCCCGTTGATTGGCTGAAGGCAGTGAGCCATCTTTCTACCTCCGAGATGTCTACATCCTGTTTCAACAAAATCGTGCGCACGTCCTCCAGGTCGCGAGGCCTCCCAGAGAAGATCTTGTGAATAATGAGATCTTCGGCTGTAGCAAAGCGCACCGGGAAGCCCTCCACGTCCACCACTCGGGCCCTTGCGATAGCCTGACGTTCATAATCGGTCCATGAAAAGATGAAGTCCACGCGCATTTGTGTGGTTGGGTCAAGGGTCGGCAAGACCCAGGTCTTACCCACGAATTGCTCCACATCCTCAACCAGGACCCGGAGATCCATCTCAGGCACCACCTGGAGAAGGTCTGGGAGACCCTCCAGATCAATGCCAAGGGTGACATCCACATCCCGCGTAAGGCGGGGCTCCCCGTAGAGCAGCACTGCCTGCCCGCCAATGAGCATGTAAGGTATGCATACCCGATCAAGATGCCGGGCGACCTTAGTGAGGAGTGAT
>JAFDIC010000467.1 GCA_019308525.1 Deltaproteobacteria bacterium | reverse complement strand
GATTTTTGACATATAATAATTTCAATAAGTTACAAAATGATTTGGCAAACTTTGGATAGGAGAGTCAAAAAGGCTTTGCAAAAAGCCGAGGTCTTTTTGCACATCAAAAAATGTAATCGCCGCTCTGGCTTGCCATTGACAAATTTCCCCTTTTCACGATGAGTCTTGACGCGACAGGATAATAGAACCATAATAAGCGGTACCCTTAATATGGTCAATGTCCTGATCTTGATTGCGAAGGAGGTTGCAAATGTCCAACATCACTTTGAGCATTGACGATGAGATCATTAAGAAAGTGCGCAAAATCGCCATAGACAAAAACACGACGCTCACCGCAATGGTAAGGGATTTCTTAACAACGGTTGCCAATCGTGATACCCGGGAAAAGAAGGAAGCTGTCAGGAAACTCAGAGCATCGTTTAAGACCATGAGCAGAGACATGGGTCGTCGGAAATGGACAAGGGAGGCCCTGTATGAGCGCTAAGGCATTTCTGGACACAAACATCCTGGTTTACGCTTATGACGAATATGATCCCCGGAAACAAAAGACGGCCCAGAAGCTCCTGACCGGCGGCATAGAACAAGAGAACGTTGTCTTATCTGTACAAGTGCTTGGTGAGTTTTTCAATGTTGTCACTCGTCATATCAGGCAGCCCATGTCTCCGGACGAGGCCCAGGACATCATTGCGACGCTCAGTATTCTGTCAATTCAGGATATTGATTTGACCATGGTAAACCGGGCCATTGATACGCACAAAATGTACGGGATTTCGTATTGGGATTCGTTGATTATTGCAGCGGCGGAAAGAGCGCAATGTACGAGTATCTTATCCGAAGATCTGAATGATGGCCAAACTTACCATGGCATTCAGGTAAGCAATCCTTTTAAGGCCAAATAGTGATGGAGGAAACTTGCAGAAATTTCCTATACTTCGGTCATAAGAAACCGACTTCTTATCATCTCATCTATCAACTCATCCATCCTGATAACCCTGTGCCCTTTGCGTTATGACCTGTGCGATGATAGGAGGCGTGGAGTTTTTTTGTCCTGATTTGACAAGAAGATGTGGTAAAAAGGGACAAGTCGAATAGCTCGGTCAATGATAGATTCACTCCTGATTGTTGTTGCCTTTGGCAAGGGGGCAAATCATGCCAGTGGAGCTCAACCAGATTGAAAAGCGACTGTGGGATGCGGCAGATGAACTGAGGGCCAATTCCAGGTTGAAAGCCTCCGAGTATGGAGTCCCGGTCCTGGGGCTGATATTCCTGCGCTACGCTGATCACAAGTTTAGCCATGCCGAGAAAGAGCTCGCCGCCAGGGCCACCGGCCGCCGCAACATAGGAAAAACCGACTACCATGCCAGGGGTGTGATTTACCTCCCTGGCGAGGCAAGGTTTGCCAACCTTTTGAAACTCCCCGAAGGGGAGAATATTGGTCTGGCCATAAACAACGCCATGAAATCCATCGAGGCCGTGAACCCTGATCTCAAGGATGTCCTGCCCAAGACTTACAACCGGTTGGACAACCCTGCACTCATCGAGTTGCTCAAGCTCATGGCCTCGATCCCCATGGACATCGAGGACGACGCCTTCGGCAAAATCTATGAATACTTCCTCGGGAAGTTTGCCATGAGCGAGGGGCAGAAGGGAGGTGAGTTCTTCACGCCGGCCTCGATCGTGAAGCTCATCGTGGAGATCATCAATCCCTACCACGGTCTTATCTTCGATCCTGCCTGCGGCTCGGGAGGCATGTTCGTCCAGAGTGCCCGGTTTATCGAAAATCACAACATGAATCCCGGCGCCGAGATCAGCATCTATGGCCAGGAACGGGTGGCCGAAACCGTTCGGTTGTGCAAGATGAACCTAGCGGTACACGGTCTGGCAGGTGACATCCGACAGGGCAACACGTACTACGAGGACCTGCACAGCAGCCCGGGGAAGTTTGATTTTGTCATGGCCAATCCGCCCTTCAACGTGAACAGGGTGGACAAAGACCGGTTAAAGGACGACCCCCGCTTTCCCCTTGGTATGCCCCGGACAGACAATGCCAACTACCTGTGGATTCAGATCTTCTACAGCGCCCTGAACGAAAGCGGCAGGGCCGGCTTCGTCATGGCAAACTCTGCCGCCGATGCCCGGGCCTCAGAGCTGGAAATCCGCCGCCAGCTCATCGAGGACCGGGCGGTGGACGTCATGGTAGCAGTCGGCTCCAACTTCTTCTACACCGTGACCCTGCCCTGCACCCTCTGGTTCCTGGATAAGGGTAAGAAGGAGACTGACAGGAGGGACAAAGTCCTTTTTATAGACGCCCGGCAGATCTACCACCAGATCGACCGCGCCCACCGCCACTTCACCCCGCAGCAGATCGAATTCCTGGCCAACATCGTTCGGCTTTATCGTGGTGAGGAGCCTGAAAACCAGCACGATAGCTCCGAGATGCTGGCAGAAAAATTCCCGGATGGAGAATACGTGGACGTGCCCGGTCTGTGCAGTGTCGCTACTATCGAGCAGATCAAAGCCCAGGGGTGGAGCCTGAATCCGGGCCGGTATGTTGGGGTTGCAGACCGAGATGAAGGGGATTTCGATTTTTTTGAGCGACTTGCGGAACTCAATGAAGAATTGGAGATTCTAAACGCGGAGGGTAGAGAGCTGGAGGAACGCATCGCCGAGAATGTCATAAAAATACTGGAGAGTTGAATGGTAAACCTACCGAAGGAACAATGGAAAGAGGTAGAGTTGGGTGATATCGCTGAGGTCAAGGGAAGAATCGGGTGGAAAGGCTATACACGCAAAGATCTCAGGGATTCTGGTCCCTTGGTTATCGGTGCTGCCCAAATTTCAAGTGATCAAAGGTTAGATTTGTCCAAACCAGTTTTCATCTCCCGTGAAAAATACGAAGAATCGCCTGAGATCAGTAATGTCCGGTTAAGTTTTTGCATAAGGTGAATGGGGATAATTATCCTTTGCCCAGTGGATAGGTTGGCGATTCATTCTATCCATAGCCCTGGTCTCATTTAAGATTTG
>JAFDIC010000466.1 GCA_019308525.1 Deltaproteobacteria bacterium | reverse complement strand
GCCAAAGAGAATCCCCAAGCTGTCGTGGTGGATGCCGCGTCGGTTTTGAGCATAGATGATCCTGCGGTGGTGCGGGACAAGCGGGTGCTGGTGGTTGAAGACGGCCCCACCCTGACCCACGGGGAAATGAAGATCGGGGCGGGAGTCGTGGCCGCGCAAAAATTTGGTGCGGCCGGTATCGTGGATCCGAGGCCCTACATAGTGGGCAGACTCAAGGAGACCTTCCAGACCTATCCGGATATCGGTCACGTACTGCCGGCCATGGGATATGGTGAAGAACAGTTGAAGGACCTGGAGGCCACTATCAACAATACCGAGTGCGATGCGGTGGTCATAGGCACGCCAATAGACCTGGGCCGGGTGATCAAGATCAAGAAGCCCTGCACCAGGGTCTATTACAACCTCCAGGAATTGGGATCCCCGAATTTCGACGAAATCTTGTCGGATTTCGGCAAGAAGCATAACTTGTTCTAAGCCGGGGACCCCGTTTAAGGAGTCCTTTTTGTGGCATTTGTCGCCCAGGGCCCTGCAATCCAAGAAGTAGAGTTAAGGATTCTGCATACAGGAGGATGAAGAAAGGAGTACGTTATGGCGTTTAATCTTAGAAACAGGAGTTTCTTGAAGCTTTTGGATTTCAGTCCCCAGGAGATCAAGTTCCTGCTGGACCTCTCCCTGGATCTCAAGAAGGCCAAGTATGCGGGTATCGAGCAACCCAGATTGAAGGGGAAAAACATCGCCCTGATATTCGAAAAGGCGTCGACCCGGACCCGGTGCGCCTTCGAGGTGGCAGCCTACGACCAGGGCGCCCAGGTGACGTATCTCGGACCGAGCGGCTCCCAGATGGGCACGAAGGAGTCCATGAAAGACACTGCGAGGGTGTTGGGCAGGATGTACGACGGCATAGAATACAGGGGCTTCGGCCAGGACATAGTCGAAGAACTGGCTAAATATGCCGGTGTGCCTGTCTGGAACGGCCTGACTAACGAATTCCATCCCACCCAGGTGCTTGCCGATTTCATGACCATGATGGAGCACTCGGACAAACCCCTGAGCCAGGTGAAGTTTGCCTACCTGGGTGATGCCCGCAACAACATGGGTAATTCCCTGCTCGTAGGGGCTGCTAAGATGGGCATGGATTTCCGTTCCGTGGCGCCAAAGGAGGTGCAGCCCAACCCGGACCTGGTGAAAAAGGCCCGGGAAATCGCGGAGCAAACGGGCGCCAGGCTGACCATTACCGATGACCTGGATTCCGGTGTAAAGGACTGCGATTTCCTCTACACGGATGTCTGGGTGTCCATGGGCGAATCGGACGAGGTGTGGAAGGAACGCATCGAACTATTGAAGCCTTACCAGGTCAACGCAGCAGCCATGGAAAAGACAGGTAATCCCAAGGTGAAGTTCCTTCACTGCCTGCCTGCCTTTCACAACCGGGAGACCGCCATAGGGGAGGAGATCTACCAGAAATTCGGTCTTGAATCCATGGAGGTGACGGAAGAGGTCTTTGAATCTCCGGCGTCCATCGTGTTCGATGAGGCGGAGAACCGGATCCACACCATCAAGGCCGTAATGGTGGCAACATTAGGAAACTGACAGACAGGAAGTTTTCAGGCACAAGGGGCCGCTTGAAAGGGGAAAAGCTTTGGCATGAAAAGGATCCAATTTTTGGTTAGTGCCGATGGCTTGGGACGTGGCGCCTTATCCAAATTCGAAGAAATAGTGGGGGGGTGATACCAGGTCAAACTGCGAGTAATCATGGGTACGGGGATACTACGCGAGCAAGTGTAGTTAACGTCTGGACGGTTTGAATCGAAAGGAGGTTTCTATGGCTTTGGGTCTCAGTTGGCAAATAGGGTTGATTGTGTTCCTCACGGTCTTTTTCTGTATCGGCTTGGCCATGTTCTACATGGTGAAGGGCAGCGGCCGGCAGTACATCATCGCGGGCAAGAGCCTGCCCTTTGTCCTGGTGGGGACGAGTCTCCTTGCCCAGTCCCTGGACGCGAACGCAACCATGGGAAACGCAGGGCAGACCTACCTGGCCGGATTCTGGGCAGGGTTCCAGTTCCCCCTGGGACTTGCGCTGTGTCTCTTTGTTACGGGGACCTGGTATGCGAAGCCCCTGAACAGGATGCAGCTAATTACCCTACCAGATTTTTACTACAGGAGATACAACAGGGTGACAGAGGTCCTGGTGGGATTGGCCATGTCATTCAGCTTCGTCATACTCCTGGCAGGAAACATATCGGGCGGTGCCTGGATACTCACCCATATCTTCGGGTGGGACTACATAACCTCGCTCATCGTCATATCCATTATCGTCTTCATCTATACCATTTCCGGTGGCCTCTGGTCCGTGGTGGCTACGGATATAACCCAGGTATATCCAGCCATTGCAGGATTCCTGGTAGCTTTTGTCTGGCTCTTGTATACTTATGGCTGGGATTTCTTTGCCCAGGCGATTCCTGCCGGTTACCTGGACTTGAGCGGCTTGACTTCAGTGGAAAACGGGGCCCTTTTGAACTGGGCGGGTCTAATGGCCCTCGGGCTCGGGGACGTGGTGGCCCTGGATTTTATGGAGAGGGTCTTTGCCTCAAAGAGCCCCGAGACTGCAAGAAAGGCTTGCTACTATGGCGCCAGTCTGACCGTGATCACCGGGATAGCAGCTTCTTTCATGGGCCTGATGGCGCTGAAACTGATTCCAGGCGTGGAAGACCCAAGGATGGTCCTGTCCTTGCTTGCCACCCACCATCTTCCCTTCATTATCGGGCTTTTTATCATGGGAGGCATCGTCGGTGCAGGCCTTTCCACGGCCGACGGTGGGCTGTTAGGCGTCTCATCTGTCTTTGGACGGAACCTGATCCAGAGAAACATCCTCCAGATATGGAAAAGGGAATATACTGAACTGGACAAAAGAGCCCTTGACAAACGAGACTGGTGTCTATCGTAGTAATGGCAGGGTCTGTATACATGGCCATCATCAGACCAGAACCAGGTATTCTACTGGTCCTTGCCTTTGACGTGGTGTTCGCAGGATGCTTCGTACCCCTGACCTTGGGCCTCTACTGGAAAAAGGCCAACACGCCCGGTGCATTGGCCGCCTTCATTATTGGATCTTTGCTGCGACTGATCCTGTACTACACCATTCCTGAGCACCTGGCCGGCCTGGATACCATGATACCGCCCCTGGTTTCGCTCATCGTCATGGTGCCGGTCTCCTTGATGACCCAGGACAAGCATCCGGGCAAACATGACGTGGTTGATTATGTGCCCACAGAGGAAGAGGTGCTTTCGACTCTTTACTAGTCGAATCTAGTCCGGGAGAGGATCTTGCCCGCCGCGGGGGCCGGGTCATGCCTGATTAAGGTTGCTCCCGGTCGCCGTGGCGGTGTATATT
>JAFDIC010000465.1 GCA_019308525.1 Deltaproteobacteria bacterium | reverse complement strand
CGAAGAAGCCGACAAGGGTGATGGAAACGAAAGTCCCGGTGGTGCCAAATCCGTTCCCCAATATGTGCCTGAACAGATTCAGTGGGCCGTGGTGATGGTTTTTGAAATGGACTACCATGTCCTGTCCTATTATCCGACCCTGTGTTCTCATTCAGTAAGCAGCCTGGGATACAGCAGAATGGCGGTCACGAACCAATTCCTTTCAACCTTTATCCGCTACCTGGGTTTCAGGGCCATTGACTGCACGACAAACCTGGTTGGCCTCAGTATCCCAATGGCAATGCAGGCGGGATTGGGCGACCTGGGCAGGAACGGGCTATTGATTTCACCAAGATACGGTCCCAGGGTCAGGATCAGCAAGGTATTGACAGATCTGCCTCTGGTGCCCGATAGTCCTGTTGATTTTGGAGTCACGGAATTCTGTGAGAGGTGCGAAATTTGTGCGGAAAGATGCCCCTCGCAGTCCATCAAATACGGGCCGCGAACGACAGAACCAAATAATGCCTCAAACTTCGGGGGCGTATTAAAGTGGCCTGCAAATGCAGAGACCTGCCGTATTTACTGGTCAAGGATGAAACAGGGCTGTTCTGTCTGCATCGGCTGCTGTCCCTACAACAAGCCAGACACCCTGTTTCACCGCACGGTGAGATGGTTCACGGACCACGCAAGATTTGCAGATCCCTTTTATGTCTGGATGGATAGAAGATTAGGCTATGGCAGACCCAGGAGAGCTGACAATTTTTGGAAAGAGTGGAAGCCGAAAGCCGCCAACTCGTTCATTAGGGCCTGATCTGTCCGATTTCTCGGAAAACGACAAGGAAAGGGAGACAGGGAGTGAAGCGTATGACAGGCAGCGATGCACTGGTAGAGATTCTAGAGGCGGAGGATGTTGAGACCAAAACCCCTCAGGCGAGCAGTCTATTCTATTGACCAGGAGGAGGCAATATGCTGAAGGGATACGTAAACAGGATTCTTTTTGTGGATTTGTCCAACCAAAGAATAAGGGAGGAAGAACCCGAGGAAGATCTCTATCGCAATTTTCTCGGGGGTTATGGTGTTGGAGCCAGGATTCTCTTCTCCAGGCAAAGAGCGGGAATCGATCCCCTGAGTCCGGACAATACCCTTGGCTTTGTCACCGGCCCACTGACGGGTACACCTGTTCCGACAGGGAATAGATACACCGTAGTATCAAAGTCTCCACTTACCCATACATGGGGTGATGCCAACGCGGGAGGGGATTTTGGTCCCTACCTCAAGTTTGCCGGGTACGATGCGGTCTTCCTTACCGGTGCGTCAGAGATACCTATCTACCTCCATATCCGAGACGGGAAGGCGGAGCTGAGAGACGCGGGCGATCTGTGGGGAAAAGACACCTGCCAAACTGAAGACATGCTCAAGGCCCAACTCGGAAATGAAACAAGGATAGCCTGCATCGGCCAAGCCGGAGAGTCCCTTTCGTTGATTTCCTGTATCATCAATAACAAGGGGAGGGCGGCAGGCCGTTCTGGTCTTGGTGCCGTCATGGGTTCAAAAAGGCTAAAGGCGATAGCAGTGACCGGCGGTATGAGGGTTCCGCTCGCAGACAGGGAAAGAATCAAAACCTTGAGGAGGCAATACCTGGGCGAATTCAAGAACAGCAAATTTATTCAGGTGCTTCAGAGGTTCGGTACTGCCGGGGGTACGGCTGAACTCGCTTACAACGGTGATTCCCCGGTGAAGAACTGGGGTGGTGTCGGGAAGAGAGACTTTCCCAGTGCCGAGGCCATTGGCGGGGATAATATACTGCGTCTCCAGGAAAGAAAGACGGGCTGCTGGCGCTGCCCCGTGGCATGTGGAGGAGAGATGAAGGCAGGAGAAGAATACCCCTATGCCCAAGGAGCGGCCAAACCCGAATACGAGACTGCCTGTGCCTTTGGGACCCTGTGCCTTAACGACAATCTGGAGTCGATTGTCATGGTGAATGATATTTGCAACCGCTATGGCCTGGATACCATATCCACGGGAGCCACGGTGGCCTTCGCGATCGAGTGCTATGAGAAGGGGCTTATTGATAAAGTAGACACGGGAGGCATAGAGCTGAGATGGGGCAACCACAGGGCTATTGTTGCGATAACTGAACAGATGGCCAGACGGGAGGGTTTTGGCAGCGTTTTGGCCGATGGAGTGAAAGTGGCTGCCGGAAGGCTTGGGAAAGGATCTGCGGAGTACGCAATGCACGTCGGAGGCCAAGAATTACCCATGCACGATCCCAAGTATGCCCCGGCCTATGCAACATCTTATGCCATTGATGCTACCCCCGGTCGGCACACGCAGGGTAGCTCCAACAGTAGTAGCGGGGAAGAGCAAAAGAAGCACAATACCTTGTGCCAGGCCAGGAATGCGGCCGGCATATGCCTGTTCGCCGGAATTGACGGTGAAGGGCTTTCAGGGTTCCTGACTGCTGTAACCGGACACACATACACCGTCGAAACCGTTTATGAGGTGGGAGAGAGGGTCTCCAATATCAGGCAGGCATTCAACAGCCGTGAAGGCATCAACCCCCTGGAGAGATACGTGCCGGGCAGGGTGATTGGGAGGCCGCCTCAAACAGAAGGCCCACTCGCCGGGATTACCGTTGATCTTGAGACAAGGCTCAGCAACTATCTCAGGGCCATGGACTGGGATCCATTGACGGCCAGGCCCAGCAAACAGAAACTGGAGCAACTGGGGCTACACGATGTGGCTGCCGAGCTATGGCATGGCTGAAAGGGGGAGGGAAGAGGGAAATTTGCCATTAGGGTCCGACTTTTTGCGAGTTCGTCAAGGTCCCTGCAATGCTTTTTTTGTTGACAAAATGGAACATAATATATGATATATGTAGCCTAGGCTTCTGGTGTGCATGGAATGATGCGGAAGTCATCACTTTGTCTGAGTGAGGAGGAATTCTTGAAAAATTACAGGCAGATCTGGGAAGCAATAGCAGAAGAAATAAAGGAAGATATCATCAACGGGCGGTACAAACCGGATGAACGGTTAAAAGAGGCAGATCTGGCTGAAAAATATCACGTGAGTAAGACACCGGTGA
>JAFDIC010000464.1 GCA_019308525.1 Deltaproteobacteria bacterium | reverse complement strand
TGGATCCTATACCTGCGAAAGGGCCTCTGAGATAAGTTCCGTCCCCCCGGGGACGATCCGCCGAATTGCAGAGGAATTCCTGGACGCGGCCCAGTTGGGCAGCACGATCAAGATCCAGGGATACGAACTGCCCTTCAGGCCCGCTTCGGCGGTATTGTTCAGGGGAGGCCAGGGTCATGAGAATTCCCACCATACCTGTTTTGCCGTTGCCCTGCTTAATTCCATAATAGGGGGATGTGATGTCCCGGGGGGAACCCTGGGGTGGCCGGCGAGGTGTCTTGGGCATCCGGACACAGGAAAGCCCAGGATGGAGCCCTGGAAGGGGGTGGATGGATTCTTGCAGATCGAGCACTTCGGACCGTCCAGCGGGGCCGTAGTCCATGGTCACGGCCCGTGGCCGGTCGCCCTGCCCAGGAACGAGAACCAGCTTGGGTTGACGGACATTTTTAGCCTTGCTCCTTTCCCCTTTGTATTCGGCGCAAGTGATCAGGATGAGCTGTGGCGCAAGATAGGCACTGACTACCGCATAGAAATGATGATCGTTTGGGGCTGCAACTCGCTCATTAGTACTGCGAGCCGGGAGATACTGGATGAGACCCTGCGTAAGATCCCGTTCATAGTCGTCTTTGAGCTTTTCAACACGGAGCTCACTGAAGGGTACGCCGACATAGTCTTGCCGGATACCTGTTACCTTGAAGAATTGCACTGGTCTGAAGGCTTGGGAATGAATTTCAACCATGCCTTTGGGATGGATGACTGGTGTTATCACATCGTGCAGCCGGTGGTTGATCCGGTGCCTGAGAGAAGGGAGTATGTCAATGTCCTTTACGATCTGGCAGACAGGCTGGGCAGGAGATCTGAGCTCAATGAGGCGATGACTCGTCTGTACGGGCTGGAAGGAAGCTCCAGGATAGACCCTGGAGAGAAGGTATTCATGGAAGAGATCGCCGACAGGGCCTTGAAGAATATTTTTGGCCGTGAACGTGGCCTGAAATGGTTCAAGGAACATGGGTTCATCCGGTGGCCCAAGAGGGTGGAGGAGGCCTACTGGAGGTACTTCATAGACGCCAGGATCCCGATCTACCTGGAATACCTCCTGGATGCAGGTGCAAAGCTCAAGGAAATAAGCGAGGCCACGGGTCTGGGAGCGGACCTCGACCAATACACACCCTTGATTTCCTGGTTTCCGTGTACTATACACAAGAGTGACCCGGAATATGATCTCTACTGTTACTCTTACAGAGACATCCTTCATACCGGCTCTTCAACTATGGAGCAGCCCTGGCTTGACGAGGCAAGCCGCATGAATCCCTACACCTATAACATCACCATCAACTCAGCCACTGCGGCCAAGAAAGGCATAAGGGACGGGGACCTTGTAGAGATAGAATCCGCTTACGGGAGAAAGGTCAGAGGCCATGTCAAGCTGCTGGAAGGTCAGCATCCACAAACAATTGGGATCGCGGCCTGTAGCGGGCATTGGGCCAAAGGTCTTCCAATAGCAAGAGGCAAGGGAACCAATTTCGACATCCTGCTTGAAAACGACCTGGAGCATTGTGATCCTGTGAGTCTCAACCTGGAGACTGCGGTTAGAGTCAAAGTCAGGCCAGTAGAGTGATGATCAGACAAGGTGACAGGATATTGCTTCGCCCTGATTGATCAACAAGCGTTCGGAGGAGAGGACCATGGCTAGATGGGGGATGGTGATTAACCTGCATACCTGTATAGGATGTTACAATTGCATGATAAGTTGCAAGCAGGAGCATTTCTTGCCACCGGGGATCTTTTTCGCCCGCGTACTGGTAGGAGAGAAGGGTAAGTACCCTTCGGTCCAGAAGCTCATTTATCCAGTCCTATGCAATCATTGTGGCGAACCTCCGTGTATCGACGTGTGCCCCACCGGGGCGACAACTCAAAGGGATGATGGGATTGTCGCTGTCGATTCCGACATATGCATAGGCTGTCGGAGCTGCCTCATCGCCTGCCCCTATCAGCAAAGGAGCTATTTGCCAAAGCAAGAGCTCGAGTATTTCCCGGGGCAGGGGCTCACCCCTTATGAGGAATTGGGAAAGAAACTGTATCCACTGGAGGGTGGGACAGTGGTTAAATGTAATTTTTGCGCTGAAATCATTGAAGAAGGTTTGAAAAAGGGGCTTGTGCCGGGGGTCGACAGGGATGCGACACCCACCTGCGTAAATGCGTGTCCGGTCAAGGCAAGGCACTTTGGGGACCTGGACGATCCGAACAGCAAGGTATGCGCCCTGATCAGGGAGAAGAAGGCCGTGGCCCTACATCCGGAGTACGGGACCGAGCCGTCCGTCTATTACATCCCTGTAGGGTAAGGATCTGTTCCCGGCCACCGGCTGATGCAGGCCGTAGTCGATATATGAAGGGGTGGTTGACGCAACAGCACCAGCCGGGTCGATTTAGAAGTGAAATTGGTGTCGGCCTCGGCTCGAAGCAGCGAAAGACCTTGGGGGTGCCTACCAGGTGATAGAAATAATGTTCCAGGGGATGGGAGGCCATGGATCAGTCGTCGCAGCCAAGCTCTTGGCCCAGGCTGCGGCAAAAGGCGGGTTCCAGGCTCAATCATTTGCTTCCTACGGGGCCCTCAGGCGGGGTGGGAAGGTGGAAGGGTACGTGAGGATTTCACGGGAGGGCCTCATGCTCCGCTGCAAGATGTATTCTGCCGATTACTTGGTTGTCATGGACGAGACCCTCATTGATAACTCGCGTAAACCCGATGCGCTTAAGAGGGGCGGCAAGATTTTGATTAACAGCCACAGGCCAAGGGAGTCCTATTCCCGCCTTGGGGACTGTGAGGTCTACCTGGTCGATGCCTATGGGATAGCAAGGGAAAAGGGCCTTGTGATACCAGGGGGCATGCCGGTCATCAACACGGCCCTCCTGGGCGCACTGGCGGGGATACTGGATCTGATAACAATCGACGACCTCGTTGATGTCATCAAAAGCAACACCCCAAAACCCGAGAAGAACGTCGAATGCGCCATGGAAGGATACCGCAGGGTGATCCTTGCATGGGACATGGATGGAGATCAGCGAGGGAAGAA
>JAFDIC010000463.1 GCA_019308525.1 Deltaproteobacteria bacterium | reverse complement strand
TCAGAATATCTACCAACTGGTTTTTTCCCCCATGTCAAGGGGATTAACAACCTCTTATGCCTTAAGGAGTTTTACCCTGGGAAAGGTCTATATACCGCTTGTTTACCTGCTAGATTTTTTCGTTGCCACTTTAGTAATGTGTTTCCTAAAGTTCTTTATCGGAAAAACCTATCTGGGTCGCGCTATTAGTGCAGCGTCACAGGACAGGAAAGCGGCCCAGCTTATGGGAATCAATTCAGAAATGGTCTTTGCCGTATGTTTTTCCATAGCTATGGTCCTTGCGGGGATTTCTGGGATTTGCTTTGGCTTGACCTTTCCCTTTGTGCCGAGCTCGGGTGTCACGTTTCTCATAATCGCTTTTGGGGTAGTCGTTCTTGGAGGTCTAGGGAATATCTTAGGGACGTTTATTGCGGGGATCGCCTTTGGGTTGGTCCAGACTTTCGGTGGCTATTTTTTTGGCGTAAATGTACAACTTCTTGTTGCCTATCTTATGGTTCTTTTACTGTTGAGCATAAGACCGCAGGGACTATTCGGAGGATGGAGATAGGCTATGACATTTAGAGGCTTGAGGAGAGCCCTTAGGATTCTTTTCTTAATGATTTTCCTGATATTGGCCCTGTTGCCGTTTTTGGGAGCACGCCAAAGCTGGTTGCTCTTTCTTCTTATCTTCTTTGTTTATCTTAGTATGGCCAATGCCTGGAATCTTTTGGCAGGTTACTCGGGCTTGATCTCTTTATGTCAGCCGGCCTTTGTAGGATTTGCAGCTTATACGGTGGCTATTTTGGCTTGGATCGGTGTCCCTTTGTACGCAGGGTTTGTGGCTGCGGGGATCATCTCTGCAGCGTTCGCGGTTATCATCTCGGTGCCTGCTTTCAGGATGAGAGGGATTTATTTTGCCATTGGCACGCTTATTGTTCCAGAAGCCCTCAGGCTAGTTTTTCTTGTGTGGAGGCCCGTAGGAGGAGACGTGGTCGGTGGGGGGGCTGGATACGCAATAAAAAAGGCAACGGAAATACCGCCAAACCATGTCTACTGGCTGGGATTGTTTCTAGGTATAGGCTCCTTGTTCCTTATGCGTTCTATTCTTCGCGGAAGCCTAGGGTTGGGACTTGCCGCTATTCGTGATAATGAAAAATCCTCCGCGAGTTCAGGCGTTAATGTTTTCAAGTTGAAGCTTTACTCTTTTATTATAGGAGCAGTAGTGACCGGCTTGGCCGGTGCAGTTTTCTATATATTCCAAGGTTACGTGGATCCGGCCAGCGCATTCAGTATTCAATGGACTATTGCTTTGATGCTTGCCACGGTATTGGGGGGGGTTGGAACGGAAGAGGGGCCTATTGTTGGCACAGCCATTGTGGTCATATTGCACTTTTCCCTCGCCAAATATGCAGGAATCAGCTTACTTATCCAGGGGATTATCCTTACTGCAATTATGCTTTTGGCGCCAGAGGGGATCATGGGCGCTTTGAGAAAAACCCGATCCTATGAATCTTGGAGCAGGCTGGCCCTGTGAGCCCCTTGTTGGGGACCAAGAAAGACAATGATCTAGGCGACAGGGAAACACTAACTTGGAAGGAGGGCATTATGTTTCGGATATTAAGACCGTTTGAGTTTGTCGAACCCCATTCGCTCAAGGAGGTTGTAGAGCTTGTTGATGGTATAAAATCAAAAGTGCTGGCTGGCGGTGTGGACTTGGTTCTAAAGATGAGACGCCGGGAAACCGTTCCAGAAAGGGTCGTCAGCCTTCAAAATGTACCGGGTCTGGATTATGTTACCTCAAATGGACGGGACTTGAAACTTGGGGCACTGGCAACTCTCTGGGACATTGAGAAATCGCCTTTGGTAAGAAAGAAATGGCCTTTGCTTCAAGAAGCTATTGGTGGAATTGTATCCACTCAGGTTAAGGTGATGGGGACGGCGGTTGGAAACCTTTGCGTTGGAACGCCTGCATCTGATTTGGCCCCGGCTCTGTATGTTATGGGGGCGAAGGTGAGGATCACAGGACGAGATTCTGAGAGGGAGATACCCATAGAGGCCTTCTTCTTGGATACAGGAAGAACGGCTCTCAATCCCCATGAAATAGTCAAAGAAATCTATGTCCCGGGCTCAGAGCCAGGGTCAAGAGGCGTCTTCATGAAGCTTTCCAAAACGGCCGAGGATATTGCCAAGGTGAATGTAGCCGTGATGTTGACAATGAAAGGCGCACAATCTCGACAGGTTAGAATCGCACTCGGGTCTGTGGCCCCAACGCCGATACGAGCCAAAAGAGCGGAAAACATCTTGGCGGGGAAAGAGTTAGACAGCGTGTTGATTGAAAAGGCGTCAGAAGCTGCCGCTGAAGAGGCCAAACCTATATCGGATATTCGGTCTACTGCAGAATACCGCAGGAATATGGTAAGGGTCCTGGTTAGAGATGCACTCCAAAAGGCGTCTGGAAACGTAGAACGGTAGGGGGGGATAAGATCATGGCAAAAGAGAATACTGTTCTTATGGTGAATGGGAAGGAGTATGAGGTAGTCATAGAACCTCATATGTTGCTCATTGATGTTTTGAGAGATGAATTAGGGCTCACGGGAACAAAATATGCCTGTGGTGCGGGGGACTGTGGTGCTTGTACAGTCTTGATCGATGGGAAACCTTCTCTTTCTTGTCTCACCCTGGCGATTACAGCAAGGGGGAAAAGAATGACGACCATCGAGGGACTTGCGGACGGAGCTTCATTGCATCCTGTTCAGCAGGCATTTGTGGAGAGGGGTGCGGTTCAGTGCGGCTTTTGCACCCCTGGTATGGTGCTAAGTGCGAAGGCATTTCTGGAAAAAAATCCTGATCCGACAAGAGATAAAATCAAGGCGGCCATGGCTGGGAATCTCTGTCGCTGCACGGGGTATGTGAAAATTATTGATGCTGTTGAGGCCGCGGCTAAGGCAATGAGGAAAGGAGGGTAGGACCATGACAGAGCAATTAGCCTGTGTGGGGAAGAGACTTGCTAGGCCCGATGTTTTGGAGAAGGTGACAGGGACCGCTATGTATGGCGCAGATCTAAATTTGCCGGGCATGTTGATCGGAAGAATTCTCAAAAGT
>JAFDIC010000462.1 GCA_019308525.1 Deltaproteobacteria bacterium | reverse complement strand
AGGACTGAAAAATGGCTATTGATTCGCTATAGATAATATCAAACCACAGGACGTGTCAAGGAAAAATCTTGTTCTCGCTCATCATTTTATAGTAGAATTTTTTGAAGGATTGTACGCAATGAGGACAGGGGATATGTCGGACGGCAGGTTTGATTTCGAAGAACAACTCAGCCCCAATATCACGTGGCCGATCCAGAGGATTCGCGGGAGCGAGGTCCGAAAACTCGAGGATGTCGTGCTGGTGGAGGAACCACTTGAGATAGTGATTAACGGGCAAAGAATCGCTGTCCTGATGAGGATGCCCGGAGAGGAAAAGGAACTGGTGGCGGGTTTTTGTATCAGCGAGGGATATGTGAGCAGTGCAAGAGATATCTTGCTGATACATCACTGCGGGTCGGGGTATCCTGCACCGGGGGAGGAGGTGGATGAGGGGGAGGCTTCCGAATCCCGAAACAGGGTGGAAGTAAGGGTTGCAGAAGGAAGATTCAACCCCCCTGAGGGAAATGATATGGTGAGACTGATCCGTTCCGGATGTGGTGCTGCTGATGTATCTGGCATCAGCGATTCATTGCCCTATCTCTCCAACGAGTTTTCTGTGGGCTCCTCTGTCCTGCTCCGCCTGGGGAAGGCGATGCGGGAAATGCAAAGGGTGCATCACAAGGTAGGGGGAACTCACTCCGCCGCCCTGTTTTACGGGGATGGTGGGGCGGTCTGCCAGGCTGAAGATATAGGCAGGCATAATGCCGTGGACAAGGTAATCGGGTATTGTCTTTTGCGAAAGCTCCCCTTGGAGAAGATGATGCTCGTCACATCAGGACGGGCGAGCTACGAGATGGCGATGAAGGCCGTTCGAGTGAGGTTACCCCTCATTGCAACAATTTCAGCGCCCACCTCCATGGCAGTGCACATTGCAGAAAACAGGGGTTTGACCCTGATCGGTTACCTGAGGGGCGGCCGCATGAACGTTTACACTCACAGGGATAGGGTCAAGGTGGGCTGATCCCATACCTCCAATTCCACCTTCTTCAAGTTCTTTATTTGGTCCCTGTAACGGGCCGCTTCTTCAAACTCCAGTTTGGCGGCGGCTTCCTTCATTTTCTCTTCCAGTTCTTTGATCCTCTCTTCTATCACTTCCGGCGGAAGATAGGGTATCTCTTCCTCGGCCATGGCGGGAACGGTCACGTAATCGGCCTCATAGGGCGATGCCAACACATCCTCGATATTCTTCCTGATAGTCTCCGGGGTGATACCGTGGGTCCTGTTATATTCCAGTTGGATCTTGCGTCTTCGGTTGCTCTCCTGAATAGCCCTTCTCATGGATTCCGTTATGCTATCGGCATAGAGGATGACCGTGCCGTTGACATTTCGCGCGGCCCTGCCACAGGTCTGGATCAGGGATCTCTCGGATCGGAGGAATCCCTCCTTGTCTGCGTCCAGGATGGCGACGAGGGATACCTCGGGCAGGTCGAGGCCCTCCCGCAGCAAGTTGATACCCACAAGCACATCGAACACCCCCAGCCTGAGGTCCGTTAGTATTGACATCCTTTCTATGGTCTTGATATCCGAGTGGAGATAACGGACCCTGATCCCCAGATCGGAGTAATAGTCGGTGAGGTCTTCAGCGAGCCTCTTGGTAAGGGTTGTTACAAGCACCCTCTCGTTTCGCGCCACCCTGTCCCGGATCCATCCCAGCAGGTCATCCACCTGATTGGCTGCGGGTCGAACGATGATCTCGGGGTCTGCGAGGCCTGTGGGCCTGATAATCTGTTCGGCAAGCAACGCACATTTCTCCAGCTCGTAAGGCCCGGGAGTTGCGGATACGTAAATGATCTGATTCACCCTTTGCTCGAATTCCTCGAATTTGAGGGGCCGGTTGTCCAGTGCTGAGGGGAGGCGGAACCCGTAGTTGACCAGGGTCTGTTTTCTTGATCGGTCTCCATTGTACATTCCGTTTAGCTGGGGGATCGTTATATGGCTTTCGTCGATAATGACGAGGAAGTCTCTGGGGAAGTAATCAAGGAGAGTAGGGGGTGGTTCGCCCGGAGCCCTCCCGGTCAAGTGCCTTGAGTAGTTCTCTATGCCGTGGCAGTAACCCAGTTCCAACATCATCTCCAGGTCAAAAAGGGTGCGCTCTTCGATCCTCTGGGCCTCCACGAACTTGTTTCTCCGGCGAAAGTATTCCACTCTCTCCTTGAGTTCTTCCCTGATATTGCGGATGGCCCGTTCGCGTATCTCCACGGAGGTCACGTAGTGGGTTGCAGGGTATATGGTGATGCGATTCAGCTCTCTCATGGCCTTACCCGTCAGGGGATCTATTTCCTGGATGGATTCTATGTAGTCGCCAAAGAAGTTTATTCTGACGGCCCGCTCCTCCTCGTGAACGGGATAGATGTCCAGGACGTCGCCCCTGGCCCGGAATCGGCCCCTTGAGAAATCGTAATCCCCCCTCTCGTAGTGGATTTCCACCAGTTTCTTGAGTGCGTCCTCCCTGGAATACTCCTGCCCCTTTTCCACGTAAAGAAGCATGTCATGGTATGCTTCAGGCGAGCCCAGACCGTAGATGCAAGATACGCTTGCAACTATGATCACGTCTTCCCGGTCCAAAAGGGATCGCGTGGCGGAATGACGCATTTTGTCAATCTGCTCGTTGATGTGGGCATCCTTCTGGATGTAAGTGTCTGTTTGGGGGATATAGGCCTCGGGCTGGTAGTAGTCATAGTAACTCACGAAGTATTCCACGGCGTTATGGGGGAATAGGTTTCGGAGCTCTCCGTAGAGTTGCGCGGCCAATGTCTTGTTTGGGGCAATGATAAGGGTGGGCTTTTGAACCCTTGCGATAACATGGGCCATGGTGAAGGTCTTGCCTGACCCCGTGACTCCGAGAAGCACAAGGTGCTCCACTCCCCTCTTGATACCATCCACCAGGGATTGAATGGCTTTAGGCTGATCACCACAGGGTTCAAGGTCTGAGACCAGTTTAAACATCGAGTCTCCAGGTGGTCCCCCCAGGACCGTCTTCAAGGATTACACCCATCTTGCGAAGGCGGTCGCGGATTTCGTCGGCCTTGGCCCAGTCCTTTTTC
>JAFDIC010000045.1 GCA_019308525.1 Deltaproteobacteria bacterium | reverse complement strand
ACCCATGGCCATGACTGATGAAGAGGGTCAGGTTGTATGGAGTGCCACGTATATGCCCTTTGGGGAGGCAGCAGTGAGCCCAGGCTCCAGGCTCCAAAACAACTTGCGCCTTCCCGGCCAATACTATGACCAGGAGACCGGCCTCCATTACAACTACCACCGCTACTATGATGCAAGCACAGGCAGGTACATGAGGCCTGATCCCATCGGAACGCCAACACATGATTCTAGGGACGTAGATTCATAATTAAATAAATCGATTCTGAGTTCTGTCCATAAACGACATGTTTGGAGTTTCCCATGCCAGGATCTGCAAGACCTGACGCTCCTGGCGTCCTTCACCACATAATCACTCGCGGCATCGACGGTATCAGGATCTTTTGCGACAACAATGACTCCAATGACATATCAGAGCGCCTTGCGGAATTATTGCCCGAGACCAACACTTCCTGCTATGCGTGGGCCTTCCTTCCAACCCATGCACATTTTCCGGGATCTCTACCCGATCGACAAAGAAGATCTCAATTCACGGAGCAGGCAAAAGTTAAGATCTGAGGCAAGGAGTGTTTTCTGTTACTGGGCGGTGCAGGAACTCGGATTCAGCGGAACAGAGATGGCCAGGCTCCTGAACATGGGTCAACCCGGTGTTGCCCATGCGATAAGGAGGGGAGAAGGTATCGTCAAAAAGAAAAAGCTCAAGATGCTTGGGGCATAATTACTAAATTATGAATCTACGTCCCTGGGCTACATTGATATCCTAGAAGTACAGTATGTTACGCTGTTTTCAGTTAGGAACTTCGGTCTAGTCTTCCTCCCGTTTTCTCACCTCGCACAGCAAGGCCTTGTAGACCGGGAATCCCGAAATTGGATCGCGGTTTTCAAAATCCGTGACGTAGTTCGCATTTGCTTCGCGCCATTCCTTTGCGTGGATCGGGCTACCCCCACCCACGTTCAGTTCCACCTGGCCTGCCAGTACGGCGTCCGTCACCCTGGCCCAGACACCGACCCTACCTCGTTGTGATTCCACCCACACCTTGTCTCCATTGGATATACCGCGGGCTTTCGCATCGACAGGGTTTATGAGCACTTGGGGTTTGGGCTGGAGCTTCAGCAGTCCAGGGATGTTCAGGTGCTGAGACCTGAAGGCCGACTGGAGCCTTGCCCCGGTATTCAACACCATGGGATATCTCCTGTAAAGGTCCGGGCTCCCCACCGGTCCTTCTTGGGGCTCCACATAGAGTGGCAACCCGTCGTATCCGTATTTTTCCAGCAGGCTGGACACGATTTCCAGCTTTCCAGACGGGGTGTTGAATCCCGGTCTTCCGTCCCGGCGAAGAAGGCCCTTCTCATATTTTCGATACTCCACCTTCCCCGCATCGTACCTGATCCCCTCGGGATGGGCCTCAAGCTCTTCGAGAGATACCGGGCCATGCTCAAAGGCCCACTTCACCCTTTCCTCTTCCGTGGTGGGGAACTGGTCCCCGTATCCAAGTCTCTGGGCCAGATCTGCAAGGAACTGAAATCCTGACTTGGCCTCGCCTATGGGTTCAATGATTCTCTGCCTCAGTTGGCAGTACCCTCCAGGGTAGCGCTGGTATCCGAGGTTTTCGAAATTGGTGGTTGCCGGCAGAACGATATCCGCGTACATTGCGTCGGCCGTCATAAATCGGTCAAAGGCCACCATAAAGTCAAGTCTTCTAAAACATTCTTTCCAGATCTCCGGGTTGGGAAGGCTGGTGAGAAGAGATGCCCCCAGTACAAGGAGCCCCCTGACGGGATAGGGATCATTGTTGAGAATCGCCCTGGGGGCCTCCATGAACTGGGCTGACTTGAGCATGTCACAGAACAGTGGATACCTGTCTGCACCTATGGGCTTGACTCCCTCTGGCGGATCCAGACTGATACGCGGGAACTTCACAGGGCTGCGAGGTCTGAACACGACACCCCCCGGCACGTCTATATTCCCCGTGATCCCCCAGAGACAAAGCACAGAACGAATATTCTGGACCCCGCTGTTGGTATACTCGAGTCCGGTATACATGACGAGGGAAGCCCCTTTTGCCTTTGCTATCTCACGGGCCGCCTCAACGATCCTATCCCTGGGTACCCTTGTGATTGCCTGGGCAACATCCGGGGGGTACTGCTGGACATATCGCCGGAGTTCATCAAAACCTACAGTCCAGTCCCGCACAAAGGCTTCGTCATAGAGACCTTCGTTTATTATTACGTTCATCATGCTCAATGCCAGGGCCCCGTCTGTCCCCGAACGCACTCCGATCCACTGATCGGCCTTCTCCGCTATATCCGATCGCATATGGTCAATCGCTATGACCCTGGCCCCGCGTCTCCTGGCAGCAAGGATCCTCTTGACCTTGTCCGGGGGTGAGTCCGTTGGGGGATTAGCACCCCATATCACGATAAGGTCCGCGTTTTCAAAATCCGAAAAGGTGGACATCATGGGCACGCCCAGGGTTGCCACCGGGGCAAAAATGCCATAGGAAACATAGCAGATTGCTGCAACCCCAGAGGCATTGGGTGACCCAAAGGGAAAAATGAAGCCCGATGTCCCCTGGGTTGGCAAAGCCCGGATACCGAAGACGTCAGTCAGGTTGTTGTCGAAGCTGCCGCGCCCGAAGTATGTCATCACCGCCTCGGGGCCATAGGTCTTCTTGATTTTCTCAAATGCGCCAGAGATACGGTCCAGGGCCTGGTCCCAGGTAATACGCTCGAATTTTCCTTCGCCCCTTTCACCTGTCCTTCCCATGGGATACTTCAAGCGATCCTTTGAATAGACGATCTCCTTTGCATGGACCCCTCTAACACAAACCACGTCTACCGGATGGCCCTTGATAGGCAGTATCTTGTTGATTTTGCCATCCACCAGCTCTATCTTGGCGCCACACCCGCCCGGGCATATGCCGCAAATCCCAGTCTTTACTTCCTTGTCCCCTGTTCCGGCCTCTCTTCCCATATTGTTTCCTCCTGATCAATTTCTATGGCTGAGATTTTTCCTACAGTGTCACATTTGATGGAATAATTCCAGGCTGCAAGACTCATTTTCATAGGGTGGCAGGATTGCGGTTCTGCAAAAGGGAGGCGACTCCAGGGCTTCTTTTTTGTATTACTTCGTACCTTGCTGATATGGCTGGTTTTCGCGCCTAATTGTTTTTGAGTATGAGGCTTATATCCAGCGCCTTTACTGAATGGGTGAGGCTGCCCACAGAAATAAAGTCCACCCCTGTCTCTGCGATCTCGACCACTTTTTCCAGGGATATTCCGCCCGAAGCCTCCAGGGGCGTACGACCTTGCGTTATTCCTACCGCCTTTTTCATTTCTTCTATGGACATGTTATCCAGCATGATCCTGTCAAGTCCCAGGTCCAGTGCCTCTTCCAGCTCCCCAAGGGTACTGACCTCTACCTCGATAGGCCTCCTCAGGGTGTCCCTTTCTCTTACGAGCTTGACCGCCCTGGTTATTCCCCCTGCGGCGGTAATATGGTTTTCCTTGATCAATACCATGTCAAAGAGTCCAAACCTGTGATTTTGTCCTCCTCCCATGCGCACGGCCATCTTGTCGAGGATTCTCAGACCCGGTACAGTTTTCCTCGTATCAATGATAACGGCCTTCGTGTGCCTCACCGCTTCCACGAATCTTCTTGTCAAGGAGGCTATCCCCGACATCCTTTGCATGAAGTTCAATGCCACCCTCTCCGCGCTGAGGATTGAACGGGCTTCACCGAATATGCCCGCGATGACAGTGCCTCCGTTCACCAGGTCACCATCTCGGACCTTAGGGGTAAACCGGGGTCCCGGCTCCATAAGCTCGAATGTCTTCCTTGCGATATCCACTCCGGCAATAACCCCATCTTCCTTGGCGAACATCTCTCCCCGGATCTTCTTCCCAGCCGGCACCGTGCATTCCGTGGTCACATCACCGCTCCCTAAGTCCTCCTCAAGGGCATGCTTGATAATCCTTGAAATGTCTACTCTGCTCTCAGCAGGGGAATATTCTTCTGGCCCGGTCATCGTGACCCCCTCCTCGCCACCTTTCGCCTGAAAAATGGCAGTTATTTTCTCCAACTGGCGCACTATTTACCATAGTGCAAAGGATGTGTCCATAGATATGGGCTGTTCTATCTCAGGGTGAAGCGTATGGGCACCTTCACCCAGGTATCGATCCTCTCATCCCCTCTCATGGCAGGCTCGAACAGCCACTTTCTGACAGAATCCACCGCGGATCTATCCAGTATCCGGTGGCCGCTCGACTTGAGCAACCTTACCTCCTCCGCTCGACCCTTTCGGTTGACCAGGACCTCTAGGACCACGGTACCCTCATAACCTCTCCGCCTTGCGAGCCTGGGATACACAGGCCGGGGATTATCCTTGTAGCGGGGAATGGCCAGCTTTAACGGAAAAGGTGTTGTTTGCCCCTTTGTTACATCTTTTCCTTTCTCCGGAGCGATGATCTCCTTTGCCCTCGAGGGTGCGGAGGGCGTGGGTTGCGCCTCTTTTTCTTGCTCCCCTTTCCTGTCTGATTGCGGCTGATAGGCCTTCAGCTCCCTCGGAGGTTCCGTCAAAGCAGCCTTATCTCCTGGTACTGGTGGCGGCTTGTGTTCTTTCCGGGTTGCTTTCTTGACCAGCTTGCTCCCGGGGCTTCTCTCGGCCGCCTTTCGAACCACTCTCCGCCTTTCCCTGGGGGTCCTTATCCTTGGCCTCCGTTTTTTTTCCTTTTGAGAGGGCCTCTCAGGTCTTTTTTGGTTTGCTACGACGTGTCTCTCGGGTGGGTATACGGGGACGAGAGAGATGACCACAGGCTCCTTCCCGGGGGCACGCGGCAACCTCCCATGGAACCATCCCCCATTGATACTGAAGAGGAGACCGTGGAGCAATAAGGCCAACCCTGTAGCAAATCCAAGTCTTTTCACGGTTCCATCTGGGCCTGGAGTGAAATCCTTCTCAATCCTGCCATCCTGATGCGGTCAAGGACGCGGAACAGGTCCTGGTACCTCAGTGCCCTGTCAGCGAAGAGTAAGACCCCTTGACCTGTCCCTTCAGCGACCTTGGATTTCAAGGCCTCTTCCAGCGCCTCAAGCTCTACCCTTTCCTTGTCAAGGTAGATAGTCCCGTCTTGCTTTACAGTGATGGAAAGTAGCAGTTGCCTGTCGATCTTGGCTGTGCTCGATGCGGGCAGCTTGACAGGGAGCCCCCTGTGCACTGCCATTGACAGCATGGCATAGATAAAGAAAACGAGGAGGAGAAACACTATATCAATAAGGGGAAGCATCTCGATCCTGGCCTTTCTAATCGTTTGCAGGTTCACTTTCATGCCCGGACCTCCTCTTTTTTCCCCATTCCCTTGTGCTGGAGCTTTTCATAGACTATCTCAAGGCTTGTGGCGTATTTCTCTATGGCTAGGGCTGCATTCTCCACCCTGGAGTTGAAATAGTTATAGGGGAACAGGGAAAGGATGGCTATGCCAAGCCCCGAAGCCGTTGTAATGAGCGCCTGTGCGATCCCTGCCGTGACCGCCTGGGGGTGCTCAATACCCGTGGCCCCCAGCATCTCGAAGGACAGGATAATGCCCACGACCGTCCCGAAGATACCCAGAAGTGGAGCGACTGTAATCATGGTATCCAAGACCCTGAGATACCTTTGCATCCTCTTGATCTCGTCGGACGCGGCCGCTTCCATGGCCTTTGTCATGGAGAATTCCCTGTGGAGGACACCACTGACCAATATCCTTATGATGAAGTCCTTGGAACCCTTCACCTCTTTCCTCACGGAATCCCAGTCTCCCTTCCGGCAGAATTCCAGGACATTGTCTACGAGATCCTGATCCCTTCTCATATCCTCCCTGACCCAGAAAAAAAATCTTTCGATAACCACAGTGAGGGAAATGATGGAACAGGCAAGCAGCGGGTACATTACCGGGCCGCCCTTGTGGAAAATCTCGATCATCGCATCAACCTCCCCATTCTTTGTCCTCCTTGCTCATGCCATCAGGTTTACCCTCGGCCTTCCAGTGGCCGGGTTCCTGTCTACCAATACGGGGCAGTCGTAAACGTTTCCGATCGTCTCTGCCGTAATCACCTTTTCCGGCTCGCCCACATCATGAATACGTCCTTCCTTAAGCAACAACAGCCTGTGACAATACTGGGCCGCGAGATCAATGTCATGGGATACCACCACCACGCTCAGCCCTCGACTCAGGCACAGCCGAGAGATCAGGTGAAAGATGTCCCTCTTGTGCTTGAGGTCAAGAAAGGATGTGGGCTCATCCAGAAGAATGACCCTCGGCTCCTGGGCCAGCGCCCGTGCTATGAGCACTCTCTGCTTTTCTCCCCCCGACAGTTCGTGGATGGACCGATGGGCCAGTTCCCTGGTATTTGTCGCCCCCATGGAATCCAGGGCCACCTCCACATCCCTGTCACCTTCAAACTGTAGTCTCTTGAGATGGGGAAATCGACCCATGAGGACCACTTCGAGGGCTGAAAAGGAAAACCTGAAGTGGTTCTCCTGGGCAACCATGGCGATTTCCCCTGCTATGGCCGTCCTGCCAAAGGATAAAAGATTCCGTCCCCTCAACAGGACTCTCCCTTCTTGCGGTCGAAGCATTCCATCCATGATCTTGAGCAGTGTGCTCTTTCCTGAACCGTTCGGGCCCAGGACTCCCAGTATCTCCCCCCGGCCTATCTCCAGGCTAATTGCCCTGAGGGCCCAGAAGTCCCCGTACCTGAAGGCGACGCTGTCCAGGATCATGACCGGCTCCATCCGCTCCCCCTTTTTTTGAGGAGATAAATAAAGAAAGGAGCGCCCGCAAAGGCTGTGATGACGCCTACGGGCAACTCACCAGGCGAAACGAGTGTCCTGGCAAGGGTATCCGCGACAATCAAGAAGATAGCGCCCCCAAAGGCCGAGACCGGGATCAAGAGACGATGATCCGAGCCGAAGACCATCCTCCCCATGTGGGGGATGATCAGCCCGACAAAGCCTATCAGGCCGGAAAAGGAGACGACCAGCCCAATGAGGAGGGACACCACCACAAGACAGATTCTCTTGGCCCTCTCGACGTCGACGCCCAACTGAAGCGCTGTTTCGTCTCCTGCCGTAATAAGATTCAACTCCTTTGAATACCCATACAATACGATCGATGCAAGAACCAGAGCAGGGCCTATGATAGCAAAGGGACCGTAGCGACTCTGGGAAAGATCTCCGTAAAGCCAGAAGAGCATGGTATGGAGCCTGCTGTCAAAGGCCGTGGACACGAAAAACATGATGATTGCGGTAAAAAATGCATTGATGATCACCCCGGTCAAGAGGATGGTGGGAGACTCCATTCCAACCTTGCGGCTCCCCAGGACCATGACAAGGTAAACAGTCACCAGGGCACCTGCAAATGACATCAAGGGCACACCCAGGGCAAAGCTTAATCCCAGGACGATTCCTGTCACGGCACCAAAGGCGGCGCCGCTGGAGATGCCCAGTATGAAAGGGTCTGCAAGGGGGTTCCGGAGAATCGCCTGAAAGACGGTCCCTCCCATGGAAAGGGAAAAACCCACAAGACCTGCCAAAATTATCCGCGGGAGTCTGACCTTCAGCAGAATCAACGTTGCGGGGTCATCCGATTTCAACGACCCTGAAAGTATACCCAGAACTTTGTCTATCCCCACCTCCGCGGTCCCCAGTACCAGCGACGCGCCCATTGTCACCAGGAGCAACAGAAACATGCTCAGTGACACTGTCACGACCCGCCGCGGATTCAGGGGTCTTTTCAAGAGAGAACTCGACATCTATTCTTCCCAATTTACTTCCGGATGGATCAACTCTGCCATCAACTCCAGCCCTTCAATAAACCTCGGCGATGGCCTATCAATAAGGTCGGAATCGATGAGGTAGACCCGACCATCTCTTACTGCGGGAATGGTAGTCCATTTCAACCACTCCTGCCGGGCCTTTTCAAATTGGCCGCTCCTTTCCATGGATGATATTAATATGACTTCCGGCCTTCTCCTGATCACTTCTTCAATACTGATCCTCGGGTAAGTGACCTTTCCCTCCGCCGCCATGTTCACCCCGCCTGCCAGCCTTATGAGGTCATGGTGAAAGGTATGCCTGTTTACCGTCATGATGGGTTTGATATTGATCTGGAGGAAGACCAAGGGTTTTCTCAGAGATCTGGTCGTTTCTTCAATCCCTGAGACACGTCTTTTCAAGCCCGCAACCAGTCTTCCCGCCCGTTCAGGGACTCCGCATACTTCTCCCACCCTGACAATAGTCTCCAGCAATTCTTCCACATTCCTGGGGTTGACGATGTACACTCTAATGCCGGCCTGCTCCAGGATCTCTACCACCCCGGGCTCGTTTCCATCTACCGTACCAACGACCAGGTCAGGTGACAAGCTGATGATCTTCTCCACGTTCAGGTTTATGTAACTGCCCACCTTGGGCTTCTTCCGGGCCTCGGGGGGATAATGGCTGAACGTGGTGACCCCGATTACCTTGCCCCCTAGCCCGAGAGAATAGAGGATTTCAGTGAGGCTCGGGGCAAGGGAAATGATCCTGGTTGGGGCACCCTGTAGTGTTACCTCCTTCCCCAGGACATCCTTGAACGTCCCGCCACTAGAGTCCTTTGCGTATCCCACTATGGTGATGGATACAAATGCCAGAATAAGGCCCCTGTAGATATTCATATCTTGACGCCTGTCTCCCCGCGTGGAATGACTTTATCATCATATGCCCCTATGCCATTGTCAATGGTATCCTCTTTACCGGAGTGGTATGCCTCAATACTCATATTTCACACTCAAAAAGAATGATCTCCCGGCGCCGGGATATCCCGAAAGGGTTGAAGTTCCGGCTGAATCATAGAAATTGGCCACGTAAGTTTCGTAATCTTCGTCAAAGAGGTTATTGCCCTGAAGGGCTATTTTCCAGTGCTCCCGCAAGCTCTGTTCAACCTTCATGTCTGTTGTCCAGTAACTCTCCAGGACTTTGTCAGGCTCAACCGACGTATCAACTGCATAATGGCCTGGTCTCTCACCCACATAGCGGACCGTAACATCGGCACTCAATCCAAACCCCGTCCAGAAAGTGATGGTCCCCTTGAACAGGTCGTTCGGCGTATAGAGCGCCTGTCGCTTGGCACCGCCCTTCCTTTGCTCCTTTGCATCAATTTTCGTATAGTTGAATGCGAAGACCATGTTGTGCAAAGGCCCGATCCTTGTTCCCAGATCCCAGCCGTCCGCCTCATAGGTATCCAGGTTCTGCGGGCGATAGAAAAAGTTTGCATCCGGAACCCAGCGTATCTTGTCCTTGATATCCCATTCAAAATAAGACCCCGTGAGAAACACCTTACCGTCAAAAAGGCTTTGTTCCAGGGTCCCATCACTGTGCCATCCCGTTTCGGGCTTCAAGTTGGGGTTCCCCTCGGCGCCCATGCCCCATCCCCAGTCTTCACGGGGCCAGAATAGATCGTTGAGTGTAGGAGCCTTGAAGTGCTTCCCACTGCTGAACTTCAACACGGTGTCTTGAAGGGGATTGAACACCAGGCCGAATCTGGGGACGTTTTCATGCCCAAAAGTCGAATGGGTTTCATACCTGATCCCTGCAAGGGCCTTGAAATATTTCCAGGGGCGGTACTGGCCCTCAGCATAGATTCCCCTGGAATAGACATGGGCCTTGGCATTTTTTGTAGAACCGGACATTTCGCTACCGCTCTCATCCAGGTCTATATTCTCGTTTTTCCAGTCATAACCTCTGTAATCAGCCCCGAGCAAGAGGCTTGAGCCACTGAATGGTTTGATTTCCATATTTCCTTCGATGGTGGAAAACTCGTTGGTAGTCCAGCTCTTGCTGCCGGGCACACCGCCTGTAAAAGAGTTGTAGTAACGCGTCAAATTATAGTTCTCCATGTATGTATAATCACCCCTGACCTTGAAGCCCAATCGATCCGAGGGGTTACCCTTGACTTCCAGCACCAGGTGGGCGTCTTCATCGCTGCCCCTGTCAAGGGTGCTTGCCGCATCGCTGCTGTATACCTCTAACCCATCCACAAGAAAACTCTGGGTCCCCTGAGGGGGCTGCACCCCTGGCCTTCCGTATTCCCTGTCAATGTAATCTCCGTAGAAACTTATTTCCAGCATATCCCATCCATCATGGACCATTTTGAGCGAGATGTCGTTGTGTGTGAGATCGCTGTTATCCCTGAATCCGTCTGTTTCATGGCGGTTTGCAACCAAATAATAACCGATATCACCGGAAAGGTACATCCCCTGCTCAAGCGACAAGTGGTAAGTGTCCTGTGAGCCGTAGCCTGCGCTCAAGTCCAGATCCGTCCTCTCACGCGTGGGTCTCTTGGTGATGATGTTGATGATTCCCCCCATTGCACCCGTACCATAAAGCAAGGACCCCGACCCCTTGACGACCTCGATCCGTTCGATGTTGTTGAGAGGGATTCTTGACACATCCGAGGTACCGAGGGAAGGGGAATTGACGTTTACCCCGTTTATGAACACCTGGGTACCATCACCACCCATGCCTCTTATATGTATTTCCTGGGATGCACCCCCATAATCTCCATAGGTCCTCCAGTCCATGCCCAGCTCATTCGCCAGAAGATCCCCCAGGCCTTGTGCCGGGGATTCCTGAATGTCTACCACATCCTTGATGATCACAGAGTTTGGAACATCGCTTCGCCTCTCCTCGGTCTTTGTTGCGGTGACAACCACCTCATCCATGATTATCTCCGCCGCTCTTTCTTTGCCCTCGGGAATTTGATTCTTCTCTTCCTGCGCTAACGCCTGGGACAGCCCGGCCAAAGCAAGAAATCCTGAAACCGTTAGCAAAAGAAACCACCTTGATCCCATTTTCCCTTCCTCCTTTCACCTGAACAAAAGATTGTGATTGTCTGGGCCCTAAACAGGAAATCCCCGGACCGAATTGATCGATCCGGGGATTTCCCTTTTTTATCCTCAAGATCCTCGGGTAACCTCATTCCGCGAAGGTCATACCCAAACTTCCAGGCAGGTCTTCTGACTCCCCCGCCCTATCAGCGGCCTTCCCATCCCGGGGTAAGGACAGTGGCAAGAGGTTGCTGAAGGGTTCCCTTTCCCACCATACTGTGGAAAAGGGCGGGGTTACAGCGGCGGGCCCGTCCCCGATTTTAACGGGGTTCCCTATTATGTCCGTAAAGGACACCTGAAAGTATATTAGTTGTATTTATGTCAAAACCAATGTGACGTCAAGAAAAAATATTGCTCCCGGGGTAGATCTAGCCATGCCGGGGGTCAGGGGATCTACCAGTGCCCTTTTCCAGGAGTTTCTCCCGTAGGAGCTTGATGTCACCGGGCTCTCGCTCTTTTCGCCCTTCCATACGTATCTTGAATTCACATGCCTGGTACGAAAAACAAAGTGGTTCCTCAATTAATTTGAAGCCGCTCAGATACTGAGCAAGGATGGAACGCAGGCCGATGGTATTGCGAGCTAACTCTCCGGCATATCATATGTGATGGGGAAAGCACCCAACCTGAGCATTTCATCAATAGCCCTTTCCCCGTCACCGGGTTTAACATCCACAGCCCTTATGGCATCCTTGAGCAATAGCACTTCATAGCCCTTATCCAGTGCATCCCTCACCGTGCTCAACACGCAGTAATCCGTTGCAAGGCCACCGATAAAAAGCCGGTGGATGTTCAAGGACTTTAGTCTGTCATCCAGATCCGTGCCCTGAAACCCGGAGTATGCATCCCTTTCAGGATCGGTCCCCTTGGAAATGACAATAACGGAATCTGGCAGGGAAAGGTCCGGAGCGAATTCAGCCCCCCTGGTAGTAGCTACACAGTGGGGAGGCCAGGGTCCTCCGTGCTCCCTGAAGGAGCAATGGTTTTCAGGGTGCCAATCCCTGGTGGCAAATACAGGGAGCCCTTTCCGGGCGAAGTGGCCAATGTACTGGTTAAGCACAGGCACCACCGCCTCTGCTCCCGGTACGGCCAAGGCACCACCGGGGAGAAAATCATTCTGAACGTCCACCACTATCAACGCGTCTCCTGATTGCAACTGGACTGTGCTTTCACTTGACCTTGCCATTTCAAAACCCTGAATAACGTCTACTCACTTTCCCTGGAGTCATCACAAGGCTCATCGTCGTGTTCAGCCCTCGCATGCTCTGCACTGGGTGCATTCCTGCAATAGGGAAGAGGATCAATAGTGTCTTTCTTCTTTTTCCTGGCTTTGTCTTTTTCTTTAGTTTCTTCCTTATCTTCCATGGGATCCTCCATTCCGGAAACGCCCGCGCTTCTTCTCCTCACCAGCGTCAGGCCGTCTTTCCGGAGAAAAGTTTTTCGCTGATAATCCCTCCCGCAACACCCGCCATTATGAGCACCCAGATAACAACCGGAATCCAGCTACCGCCAAATATGTCCCAAAGGGCGCCCCCTCCAACAAAGGCCGGTATCAACATCAGTATCCCTATGCCTATCTTCCTTGGAACATCCATTTCATGCCTCCACCGTCTTTTTTAGCCTGCTGGTCCTAATTTAATGTCCTTTTTGCTCCCAGTCAACACCTTTGGAGTCGGCATCCAAGCCCCCGTTCGTTGCCTCAAGAGATGGCCAAGCGTAAATATCCCACGAACTGCCCTGCAGCTTGCTACGGGGAATTAGACCCAAAGGGGGATCAAATCTCTTCCCGGTATTATTTATCCTTCATTTTCGGTTTCTTTTCGCAGGACGGACGCTAAACCAATACACGGAAGAGAATGCCAGGGCAAAGAGAGCGAGAGCGATCGGGTGATGAAGCAATACGATAAGTTCGCCGTCGATCAAATTCAGCGATTGGGACAATGTCAGTTCGAATCTTTCCCCCAGAAAAAAGCCGATAACAAACACAATAGCCGAGTAACCAAACGCATGCATCAGGTAACTGATGAGTGCAAAGATGAACATAATAGTCACCCCAAGCAGTCCGCCTGTGGCCATGTATACACCCACGATGCAAAGCACCAGGGCCGTGGGGAAAATAAACGATTCAGGCGCCCTAATCACACGTGACCAGACACGCAGCCCTACAAGTCCCGACATGAGATTCAAAACATTCGCCATCATCAAGGCGCCGAAAAGGCCGTAAATCAATCGCCCCTGCTCCCGAAAAAGAAGAGGGCCCGGCTGAACGCCATGGATCATAAGGGCGCTGATAATCAGGGCGGCAGCGATATTGCCGGGTATACCCAGCGTGAGCAGGGGGATTAGATTAGCCCCTGAGACCGAACTGTTGGCCGATTCTGTTGCGGCGACACCATGAATGTTACCCCTGCCGAAACTATCTGGGTCCTTCGATGTTTGTTTCATTGATGCGTATGTCATAAATGCCGCAGCCGAAGAATCGAGTCCCGGGATCGCTCCCATGATAGTCCCTATTACCGAACCTCTCAGGATGGTATAACGGCAGGACCAATATTCGGCCAAGCTGACCCGCCGATCTTCCCTTTTTTGCGTCTTGGAGACCGCTACTGCCGAACTGATTTTGCCTCTGATTCGTGCCAGCCGGCGAAAAATTTCGGGCACGGCCAGCATGCCCAGGGCTACGGACACCAGCGGTAGCCCGTCATATAGTTCGAAGAATCCAAAAATGAAACGCGGTGTGCTATGTTCCGGATCCAGTCCCACTGTAGCACAAAACAAACCCAGGGCCGTCGATGTGATTCCCTTGGTCATAGAATCGCTCACAAGCCCTGCGATGACCGAGAATGCGAATACCATGAGGGCAAATATTTCCATGGGACCCATTTTCAAGGCCACCATGGCGATGAGCGGGGAGACAGTAAAAAGAACGATATCGCTAAAGGCATCACCACTAACGGATGAATAAAGTGCCATCTTCAACGCCTTTTCCGATTTTCCTTGCTGGGTCATGGGAAAACCATCCAGGGTAGTGGCGGCGGCATCGGGCGTTCCAGGAGTATTGATCAATATGGCGGGAACGGCGCCGCCGACCAGCCCCCCCTTGTTGACCCCCATCAGGAAGGCAATGGCGATAAGGGGATCCAGGGTAAAGGTAAACGGAATCGCTATGGCCATGGCCATCACCGGCCCCGTGCCGGGAAGGGCACCCACGAACTGTCCCACAATCACGCCAAACAGAACGAACAACAAATTATACAGGGAAAATGCATCGGAAAGACCCGCAATGACGATGTTGTAATCAAGCATGGTAGTAACCGTTGTCTCCTAAGACCTTCGATACGTAAATACGTCAGCGTATTTGTTCACTCAGGACTTGGGGCTGAGTTGGCATTAATAACTATTCTCATCCGAAAAGTACGCCGCCATAATTGCAGATTGAAGCACTAAGGAAGCGGATGATCCAGCAGCAGCACAATGAAACTCCACATCACCAGAGGTATCACCACAACACCTGTGATCAACCACAGTGGCCGACGCTCCCCTACCAGTAGCATAAGGGCCATTACCAGGAACGGCGCGCCAACGAGAAACCCGAGGATATGCATCAGAAAAAGGGCAAGCAGAGAAATCACAAAATACAAACCGGCACGCAATGCGAGCTGCACATCAAACTCCGCTGTTCCGGAAGGGAAAATGATATGTACGATGCTTGATATAAGGGCAATAACGGCCGTGATTATCGGCAGTGTCGCCGGCCGCAGCCAGGCGTAATCCACTGTTTCGGTGTGCCGTGGAATAATCCAAAAAAGCAGCACTAGGCCTATGACGGCGACTACAATTCCTGACATACGATTGAGTGTCATTCCAATCTTCCTGGCTCACTGGGCAGTGGCTCCGCGGGACTGAGCCCGCGGAGTCGGCTCAAGTGAATATTCTACTTTCCCGCGTCGATGACGGTCTTTATGTCTCTCACCCCGTCTGAGAGCATTTTGAAGGTACCATCAGGCCCCAAATTATGGGGGGCTACCTTCAATGTATTCCAAAGGGCTGTCTTCACTCTGTCGGAATGGATGGCTTTGTCGAAAACCTTGACCAGGGTTGCTTTTACATTGGCAGGCAATCCCTTGGGCGCGACCAGGTAATAGTAGGGATCGAGGTAGAATTTGTAACCGCTCTCAATGAGGGTCTTTGTTTCAGGCGCGTAACTATATCGGTCCTTGCCAAAGGCCGCAATCATCTTAAGATCGCCGCTCTGGAGATATTTGATATGAGCACCTGCGGGGCAGCCCGCATCTACGTGACCGCCCAGAATACTCTGTATCTGTTCAGCGCCGCTTTTGTGTTTGATAAACTTGAATCTTACACCGGCCTGATTACCAACGGCCGTCATAATCATCTGTTGTGGCATGGCATCAAATGCAATCGCCATTTTTTTCTTTTTTGCAAGCCTTATGAAGCTGTGGATATCGTCAAAGGGTGCATCAGATCGCG
>JAFDIC010000461.1 GCA_019308525.1 Deltaproteobacteria bacterium | reverse complement strand
GAAAAGTCAGCATTAAGAAGTCCAGAGAGGGAAGAGTTTTGATGCCTTTTCGCTGTGCCTCCTTGCTGCAACCAGTTACATGGTATCCAGGCAAGGACCAGCAAAGATTGTTTACCCGGGGGGGATGATGAAACAACGATTTACAATAATGCTTGGATCGCCACCTTATAGTGGCCAAGATGTGGACACCGTGCTCGGCATTGCGCAGGCAGCAGTGAAGAAAGGACACGCGGTCACTGTCGTGGGAACCGGGGACGGCACCTATGGGTTCTTAAAGGGGCAACGGGTATCAGGGGCACCGAGTGCGGAAAAGGGATTCGCTGATCTCATTGCAAAAGGGGCAAGGGTTGATCTGTGAGGGACGTGCTTCAGCTTCCGCGGTCTGCGGAAAGGGCAATTTATAGAAGGCGCATCACCCGGCACCCTCAAGAGCTTGTTCCAAATCCTGGGAGAAACGGATATTTTACTCAGTGTTGGGCCATAGGAGAAGGATAGGATGAGAAAAGATATCTTGATTGTTGTCCGGCATGGGCCTTACGGGGGCTTTCAAGCGGCCGAGGGCCTCCGCCACGCCAACGGCGCCATTACGCTTGGTTTTCGCCCCATTTTTGTTTTGGTCGATGATGGGGTCTATTTGGCGAAGCAGGGTCAGAACCCCGGTAAAAGCCAGTGGTTGGCCCTGAATGATACCCTTGAAGAGATCATCGCCCGGGGCCTTTACGAAGTAAAGGAGACACCAGCCGAATTTTACGTGGAAAAGGAGTCGCTCGTGGAACGAGGAATGAATCCCGGGGAACTGGTCGAAGGCCTTGAGCTTATTGATCACCAGGAAGTCTCAAAGTTGATGGAAACAAACAGTCTCCACCTAGTATTTTAGGAATGTTGTCATGGAAATAGCAATTTTGCTGAAAAGCGGGCCTCGTACAGATGAGGCACGCCGTGCCTTGCAAACGGCCGGGGACATGCTGCTAAGGGACCACAATGTCCATCTCTGTCTACTTCAAGAGGCGGTCCGTTTTTGTAGTCCGGGCACGAAGTGTTCAAGTTCCATGGATCTCCAGGAATTGATTGAAAAAAACCTCCAGGTCCATATTCTGATCTGTGACACCGAACTGCGCGGTATTCCTGGCCCTTGCGGAACCAGGGGAGTCTCGGAAGAATCTTACGAATCTTTGATTGATCTAATGGTATCTTGTGACCGGGTAATCGGCATCCTCTGAACGATCTCTCCTGCACGCATGTTTCCTCGGTTGGACTTTCCGCAGACGCGGACGGAGTGGACAAAATACCAGGAAGTGGGAGGAGCAGGGCTGCCACATTTGGCTTGAGAGGTTGGTGTGGTTTCCGTGCCCGCTTACAAGGTGGCCATGGAGTTATTGAGGAGATTATGGATTATGGATTCTTGATCTTGAATCGTGTATTGTCCAGAACATAAAAAAACCGGCGAATTGCATTAGGATCAAAGGTGATTCCTTAGATGATTTACAACTCTTGTCGTTGACTTGATTTGAAAGGGACCCAGTGAATTGAAGCTGCCCTATGATTCAATTATCAGCCCTGAAAAAACAACTGAGTATCTTCTCAAATGGCAGCCTGACAATGACAAATCAAAGTTCCTGGCGCGCGCAGGTTATTCGTTGGATAACTGACAACGCCTACTAGAAGATATCCGCAAGCAAATATTGCCGAACGATGCTGAATTGATGCGGAAAACAGCTTATGGCGATCTTTTCCGAATTCGCGGAAAACTCCTCGGGCCAAATGGCGTTCGCCTCAAGGTAGTCACTATTTGGATGACTGAAGAAGTCTCCCTAGATACGAAGTTTATCACCTTGTTTCCCGACAAGGAGGGATGAATATGGCATATAGGCTTTTTACACGCGTATCTTTGGCAGAGGACATTCCTGAGTACGGCCTCCATAGAGGCGATATCGCTACAATTGTTGAAAAGCACGAAGGTAAGCCGGGCCAAGAGCCAGGGTATTCATTGGAAGTTTTTAATGCTGTCGGAGAAACTATTGCTGTAGTGGTCGTGCAAGAATCGAAAATCAATCCTGTGAAAGGAAATGAGATCCTTCACGTCAGGCGCCTTGACGACGTGGCAACCACCTGAAGAGAAACGGGGTAAACAGAAAAGCATACATTGCGCGAAGCGCCCAAAAAGAGGATTGGAGCATATTAATTCATGCTCTCTGGGAGGCGTGAAGCCTACTTATTGGCGCACCATACTCTGCTGTCAGCTATGTTGTGGCGGGCATCAATCGAAGCAAAACGGATCAGTTACTCCGAGCAATCCCTAGGGAAATCAATTCACAATTCAAGCTTTGACCCTCCCTCCCCTTCTTGAAGTAATAGCTTGGCCATCCTGGCCGCCTCGTCATATCTTTTCAGCCCCTGGTCGAGAAATTGATCCGGCTGAGACCTGTTCGACTCCACGAACAGGGCCTTCAAAATGGCAATCCTCTGATCAATGGCAAGGAATTCCGCCTCATCTGAAGTGTCCTGGTCAGCGGGGACAGGTGGTATGCCCATGAGCATGTACCAGACCACATTGTCGAGATCAGGCAAAACACCACCCCTGCTCAAGTCAAGGGTCTCTCTAAACTCATAATAGGCCTGGATAAAAGCATCTTCTCCCTTCATTCCCTGTTCCCCTTTGCCGCAAAATCCAGCACAAGCCCAAAATAGGCCCTGAACCCCTTCTCTCAATATTATACCCGCCACCATTACAAAAAATCCACAGGAAAGATCAAGAAGTTTCCATCTCCATTCCTTGAAAGACAGGACGTCGCAGATTCCCAAAAAAGGTTGAAGTCCCTTGGGAGAAATGGTAACTACAAGATAAAGTATTCTTGGTAACTTCCAGCCATTTTCGAGAATCCCGTTAAAGATCCGGGCCCAGAGCGTGAGCCTTTGCTTGACCCCTGGAAGAGGCTATGGCCTGCGACAACCGAGGAAATAGAGAAGCCAAAATCCAGAAGCAAGGACCCATAGGGATTTTGATCCTGCTTCACTCCAACGAATTAGTACGCGAGTCCACGTTTTGCAGATCCCTGTCCACCCGGCGCATAAGCTGGGAATCGGGCTA
>JAFDIC010000044.1 GCA_019308525.1 Deltaproteobacteria bacterium | reverse complement strand
TCGGGGTCACATCAACTGCAACCCTTACAGAAAAACTCACTCGTATTTTAGCGACTGCCAGGTTGGGGTCATTGGAATAGATTCTTGCTCCCCTGCTGAGACGTCCCCGGTACCCTCTGGTGTGTATCCTTAAAGTTATCTTTCCCTCGCCACCGGGAGGGATGAGCCTGTCAAAGCTGGGTACGGTACAGCCTCAATCCGGGGCCACCCTTTTTATTCGAAGTGGTTCATCTCCCCTGTTGCCTACCGTGAACACATGTTCTACGGTCTCACCCTGCCATACCTCACCGTAGTCAAAGGTTTTGTCCTTGAGGACCATCTTGGGTCCGGTTCCAGCTCCGACTGATGAGGCGAATGCCAGATGAAGAACAATAAAGTATCCTATGAAGCAAGACAGGAAGGCGACTAGCTTTTTTGTCAAGGTCTCAGCTCCTTTCCAGTGGAATGTAGTTTCTTGATGTTGTGTCACGAACTGAGTTCGTGCCTGAGCTTGTAAGTCAGGATGTCGAGCTTGACGGTAAAGTCAATATTTTCCACAAGACAGCACTCCGGAACATGAATCTGAGTAGGGGAGAAGTTGAGTATGGCGGATATGTGCGATGACAGAAAGATGGAGGCTACTTCCTGGGCCACGCTCGGTGGGGTGGTTATGACGCCGATTTCAACTTCCAGTTCCTCTGCCGCCTCTCTCAATTCACTGATATCACGGATAACCAGGCCAGAGGGAAGGGTGGTCCCTATCTTTTTCCTGTCAACATCGAAGGCTGCGACAAAGTGAAAACCCCTTGCCGGGAAGTTTTGATGTTGCAGCAGGGCTGATCCCAGTTTTCCTACCCCTGCAATGGCCATTCTCCAGGAGCGGTTTACGGCGAGAATGTTCTTTATTTCCCGTTGAAGCTCCCTGACGTCGTACCCCACGCCCCTTATACCGAACTCTCCAAAATAGCCTAAATCCTTTCTCACCTGGGCTGGGTTGACCTGGCACAACCAGGCAAGCTTTTCCGATGATACCATCCGATACCCGTCAAATTCGAGGAGTTCCAATTGCCTGTAATAGAGCGAGAGCCTATTTATGGTAGCTTTGGGAATTCTTTTCGGCTTTTCCATGGATAACACGCTTGAAAGGGATCAATTCCCCTTTGGGTCTAATTCCCCGCAGCTTGCTGCGGGGCACTTCATTGTTCATCCTTCTTGGAGACAACAGGAAAAAAGAACCTGTTCAAAACCAAGAAAGTATTTTGCAAAACAATCAATTAACATTATTTTATTATATTTTAAAGGTCAAAGCTTTTTCAAGGACTAAAAGCATCGCGGAGTTTCCGGATGACATATCATGTGTCCACGCAAGAGACATCGAGAAGCCTCCTCTCAATAGCCGCCTTTCGGCACACGGGGAGGCAGAGAAGAAATGTCGTGTAAATGGAGATGAATTTTTGTAAGATAGTTGGGTAGGTTCGGTCGGAAGTAATGAACTCTAAAGGTGAACACAGCCATCGCCAAATAGTAACGGAAGAGGATACAACGAAGATCATGGACGGGGACGAGCGCCAGGAAAGGAAGGATAGGGTGGCAGGGAATTTTACTACCGAGGGCTCAGGGGCCGGAATCAGTGAGGAGATTTCAAGAAGGGCCTGTGATCCCGCCCTTTCCAGCGAACGCTACAGGGCCTTTATTGAAAACATCAGCGATGGGGTTTACGAGACAGATATCCAGGGGAATTTCTTGTACTTGAATAATTCTCTGTGCAGGATCTTCGGATACCCCAAGGAAGAAATCCTGGGGCATCACTTCAGCAAGTTCATGGACCGGGAGAATGCGAAAAGGGCCTATGATGCATTCAGCAAGGTGTTTATCACCAGGAAGGGGTTTACTGATCTTGTCTGGGAGATAATAACAAAAGATGGGGAGAAGAGGATTATAGAACTATCCGCTAATCTCATTTTCAATGAGAAGGGTAGAAAGATCGGGTTCAGGGGTATTGCCCGGGATGTCACGGAGAGATACAGGGCCCAGGAGGCCCTAAAAGAATCGGAACTGCGCTACCAACAACAGTACGAGCTGAGCAGGAAGGCCGAACGGAACTATCGGATCCTCCTGGATTTCGTTCCCTATCCCATGGTGGTCTTTACTGTGGATGGAAAAGTTACCTACCTGAACCCGGCTTTTACAGAGGTCTTTGGCTGGACTCTTGCAGAGCTCCAGGGAAAACAAATCCCTTACGTGCCTCCGGAACTCAGGGAGGAGACAAGGCAGAGCATCGAACGGCTCTTCAAGGAAAAAGTAATACTACGCCACCAGACCAAGAGGCTGACCAAAGATGGGAGAGTCCTGGATGTGGTAATGAGGGGAGCCGTCTTTGCTGGAGATGACGGCAAGCCCGGCGGTGAATTGGTCATACTGCGCGACATAACCGAGGAAAAAAGGTTGCGCCACATAAATGAGAGCCTCCTCCGCATAAGCCTGGCCCTGCCAAGGTACCCGGATCTGGAAGACCTTCTGGATTACGTAAGCAGTGAGATCAACCAACTGCTGAACACGGAAGGGGCCCTGGTCATCCTCTTGGACGAGGAAAGGAATGAATTGTTTTTCCTTGGTGCCGCCTATGAGGACAGTTTTACCCAAAAGAAGGCAAAGGAGATACGGTTCCCTGCATCACAAGGCATTTCGGGCAGGGTCATACGGACGGGTCAACCCCAGATCGTTCACGATACCTCCAAGGACCCTGACTTCATAGATATTGTTGACAAGAAGATCGGTTACCGGTCCCGGAGTATTCTGGACGTACCCCTGAGGAGTGGGGAACGCATTATCGGGGTGCTGTGCGCCAGCAACAAGAGGGACGGCAAGTTCAATGAAAAGGATATTGAGCTACTGAACATGATAGGAAGCACCGTGGCACTGTCCGTGGAGAATGCCAGGTATGCGAGGGAACTCAAGGAGGCCTACCAGGAAGTAATGAGCTTGAACCGGGCCAAGGACAAGGTCATCAACCACCTCTCCCATGAATTGAAGACCCCGGCTAGTGTGCTCATAGCCTCTTTGAACATCCTGGGCAAGAAGCTGGAGGCCTTTCCGGAAAAGGAGTGGAGACCGACGCTCGAAAGGGCACAGAGAAACCTGGAGAGGATTCTCGATATCCAGTACGAGGTCGAGGATATTATGCAGGACAGAGAATACAGGGCCAGGAGCCTGATTTCTTCATTGCTGGATGCCTGCGCGGACGAGCTGGAGGCCCTGGTGGCGGAAGAGACAGGAGAAGGCCCCCTTGTAGAGAGGATAAGGAGACGCATAGAAGAGATTTACGGCCCGAAAGAAGGACGAAAGGAGCGAATAAGGCTAAATGATTTTGTTGAGGGGAGGTTGAAGGTCCTGGCCCCAAGGTTCTCCCATCGCCAGGTCGAAATCATTCCTGACCTGGAGCCTGTCCCGGAGGTATGCATTCCCTCCGAGGTCATGGAAAAGGTCTTTGACGGGCTCCTAAAAAACGCCATAGAGAACACCCCTGACGAGGGCAAGGTCGAGGTAAGGGTTAAGGAGCGGGGAGGGGGGGTGGAGCTGGTTGTCCGTGACTATGGGATTGGTATAACCGAGGATCACCAGAGAAGGATTTTCGAAGGGTTTTTTTCCACCCAGGACACCATGGCCTATTCCTCCAAGAGGCCTTTTGACTTCAATGCTGGAGGGAAGGGAGCAGACCTCCTCCGGATGAAGATCTTTTCCGAAAGGTACGGGTTCAAGATTGACCTGGTATCCAAGAGGTGTCCTGCCCTGCCCAGTGAGAGCGATACCTGCCCCGGGAGGATCAGCCTGTGCCCCCTGTGCAAGGAAGGGGGCGGGTGCCATCGCTCCGGAGGCACCCAGGTGACAGTCTACTTTCCTCGGAACCACGCCAAGGACTGCGAGACAGGTTAGATGATGATTTCAGGGGTGTCTCCGGGGGGCAGCAGAGTCTGACTAACGGGATTATGACGACTCAGAAGATGCGCAGGAGGGCGTCTTTCCCCCACCGGGTGATTTGGAGAGCCCTTTGGAGATATAGACGCCATATCCCCCGGCCCTTCTTCCAGGGAAATACCTGTTTCAACACTTCCGGTCTCGGGAAAAGGCTCTCTACCAGGAAGGGGAGGGTTTTCCTGAATCCCTTTCCCGCAGAGAAAAGGAAGAAGGGGGACCATGCCGGCAAGGGATGCCCTTTGCTCCTTTTCTTCAATACCTTCTTTTCGATTGGATGGAGAGGGTTCTTGCCCAGGACTTGAATCACTTGTCTGGGGGGCTGGAGACCAAAGATGTCTGCCAAAAGGAAGAGGAGGTAGCGTAGAGTCCTCGTTTGCCCCAGTAGCCTTGCCCGATCCGACACCTCGAGCCAATCTGATTTGTCCCAACCTTCAACAATGTTTCTGATATCCGCGAGCCATATCAACCTGTCCATATTGTGCTTGATTGCATGGAGCCCCAGATAGATTACCTCGTCCCAAGGGCTCAGGCAAAGGGCATCCCGGCCCTCAACCTTCACCGGGACAGTCTTTCGATAGATTTCACCCTCATCCATATCCAAGAGCAGCTTCCGGGAGCGGATACGATCTGCCCACAGGATGTGGGTATGTATGTCGAAGGTGGTCATCCCCCTCCTATAGGTGTAGGGATAAAGGGGATCAGGCTGATATCCCAGGCTTGACAAGATGCCTTTCAACGACGGATAGTTCGCAGGCAGGACCCAGATATCAATATCCGTCATTGGCCTCAGACCAATATCTTCATAGACTCGTTGAATGAGCGCTGCGCCCTGGAGCAGGACCAGAGGAGTGTCCTTTCTGTTAAGCTTTTCAAGGATCTCCTCCAGGTCGTGGAGCAAGGCGACGTTGAAGCTGAGAGTTTGGTAGTACCCGGATTCAAGGGCTTCACGATGGTTAGCCCTGAACAGTCCGAGTGCGCCGGATTTTTGAAGGGCGCGATACAGCATGCAGGAAAGGCCTTCCCTGGCAGCCCTGCTGACCAGGAGGTCCAGGTCAGGGGTGCGGAGCAAGAGGGCCTTCACCCTCTCCATGTCCGAGGTTTCCAAGTCCGCCTTAGATACACAGGCGAGTATTTCTTGCTCAATGGTCTGGTGCATAAGTGGAATTCTGCGATATCTGCCTGATTCGGCCCCCAGAAGCTTTATCCCGTGTCAAGATGACATGCAGGAGGACCAAGAATCAGCGATGAAACTAAAGGCCCCGCTCATCCGGAGTCCAGAACTAGAGACTAACGAAATTCTTAAATCTCCTGGCGACAATTCCAGGGGTGCAATTTATCCTGGAAAAAAGGGCTATGGGCCCCTGGAGCCAAGCGTATGGTCCGGTGTCAAGGGAAACTAGACGGGCCTTTCTGATTACAAAGATCACCTGGCCTATCACCTCATCCAAGCGACAAATACCGGGATCGGTACTCTCAAGGTTATCTCCCTTGGTAATAAAATGCTCCTCTGAGATCTTCCTCACGATGCGATGGGCCATCAAAGAGGGGATGGATTGAGAATGGGTTTTCCGGTATAGGACGATGTTGCCGGTTCGAAGCTTCAAGCTCGGCCCCCTTCTTACGACCAGCTTGTCGCCCGGTCTCAAGAACGGGAACATGCTGAATCCCCCAAAGGAGAACAGGGCAAACCCATCAAAGGGATGGGTGTTGGAGGCCCTTCCCCCTGAAGGAGTAAGGCTTGAACAGGAGCAAAAGGCGTTCTTCATGGCAGATACCGGTTATCTCAAAGGGCAGGGCAAAGGTTCGACCAGTGTGGTGAAAAGGGCATTCCCAATAGGGCCCCACCGTTCACATTGAGGGAGATCCGCCTCTGCCGCAAGATGTGCCAGGGTTCTGGCCGGCCCCGCATTGCGCGCTGGCTGTTTGGCCGCTAGCGCAATTTGCACCTGTCGGACGACGACCTGGACCACAGCTTCCGGATGCGAGTCCTCCCCGCGCACACTGGGTCTGTCCCATGGCCTGCGATAGTTCTACATCCAGTTCATAGACCCTGGGAGGTTCGTAGGGTTGTTTTTTCTTCTTTTTTCCCGAATCCATAGTCTTGCTCCTTAATCCTGGAGTGAAACATAGAAAGCCTGTCTTCCAGCAAACCCCAGAATGAGGGGCTTTTGGTGAAATGGAGGACATAAAATGGTGTCTGATGGCATATGCCCGTGACCAGGTCGAAGGTTTTCTTGACAGTATCAGAACTATAATATCGAAAAAAGTGTATATGGTTCATAAGTATGCGCGAACATGCCTCTGAAGGGGCCATCTCCTGGAGAAACACCCTTTCGTCTTTTTCTAAGAAGAGGCCAATATCCAAGCTTTCTCTTTCCATGCAATTGAGACCGGGATGCTGATTAAAGGGGGAAGGGGAAAGAAAATAACTGGTTCCACTCCTCTTGATAATGATACAATCGTCAGATATGACGCTTTCAGGGCGGGAGAATCTTGCCACTGTGGTCTTGCCTCCGCCTGAACTCCCGAGGAACAAAAAGCCGAGACCAAGTCTCGACACACCCACACCATGGAGCATGAGCCCATCGTGAACAGGCATCGCATTGGCTGCCACGAAGTAGATCGCTCCGTAGATAGATAACGCCTTCCATTTGCGGCGAGACCTGGCCTTTAGGAAGAGAACGGATTCCCTCGAACGGGGTCTCCTTATCAACCAGCCCCTAAGCAGGGGATAGATTTGTAAGTCCAGGGGTCTCTGGATCCCCGAGAGAAGGGCATTTGCCTCGATGCTTGCGGCGAATGGCCGCAGTCTTTTCTGGAGGATGCCAATATCCCTTCTCAGGTCCCTTGTAAAGGGGAATTTCTTCAATGGTTCCTGGAGGGCCACCCTCATGAGAGATTCCCGATCACTGGTCAAACTCTTCCACTTCCTCGTCCTGACAGGTATTACGCGCAGCAGTTCATGGGACTCGACTTCTTCACCGGTAAGAAAAGGATCAAAAACCTCCGCCAACTCTCGAGCCAGCTTGTGGTCTGTGCTGGAGAGGTCGACGCGAAGAATGAGGTTTGAAATATCGAGTGATATACTTTCCAGCATTTTAGTGAATGTACCTCGTTTCCGGGAAACGCCCTATTCTGTATGCCTCCTGGCAGAACCAGTAGGGCTCGGTCAGGCTCTTGCTGAGATGATATGTACAGGCAATACAGTTTCCCAGGCAAGTCTTTTTGAAGAAACATTTTTTGCATATCCCCTTCAACTGTCCAGGGATTGCTTCCCTCATGAAGGCAAGCAAGGGGTGATGTTTCCAGATTTCCGAGAGCCGGTCCCTGTGAATGTTTCCCATTACCAGGTCTTTCTCTACCTTCTGTATTCCGCAAAAGGAGATGTCCCCGTTCTCCACGATGCCCAGGATATTGAGGATAGCGCATTGGGAGTGATTGTCTTCCATTATGTCTTTCAAGGGAAGAAAGGCGACTGGTATGCACAAACTGATGGGGATGTTCACTTTTCTCTTCAGTTCGCGATGGACCCGGTCTGCCGTGTGAAGGATCTCTTCCACGGTCAGGGTCTCCATTTTTCTGTGCATTGCCAATCCCCGGCCGATAGGAAGTATCGGGTTGATTTTCAATGATTGAACACCCAATTCAGACGCGAGCTCGGCCATGCGAGGTATTTCTTTGCTGTTCGTCCTGGAGAGGGACATAATAACCTGGATATTCAAGCCGTATTCCCTGAGGTACCTGATGCCCCTAATTGCGCTGCGAAATGCCCCTTTAACGCCCCTGAGAAGGTCATGTGTCTCTTCTTTTGCTCCATCCAGGCTCACGCTGATACTTCTTACGCGGTACTGCTTCAGTTTTTTTGCAACCTGTCCGTTTATTAGGGTGCCGTTGCTTTCAATGTCCACATAGAGTCCTTCGTCGTGAAAGAGGCCCACCAATTCAATGATGTCCTTTCTCAAGAAGGGTTCTCCTCCGGTAAGCTTGATGGTATCGAGGCCCAGGGGCTTTGCCTCCCCTATGACCCTTTTCATAACACCCAGGGAGGGCCCTGATTCAATACCAGAGTGCGGACCCACCAAGGTGTCCCTCGCAATCAGGGGTTCGGGGGACAACCAGCAATGCCTGCATTTCAAGTTGCACCTGTCGATGGGGTTTAGATATATGGCCCTCAAAGGGTAAAAGTCAGGCCGAGATTCCACGGAAATCCTCCATCCCGAGGTATACACGGTAGCAACCCAAGGGATCCCTTGTGTTGAAGTTGCCGAACAAAGCGCTGGGCACCGCTGGACAACCACCCGTACACCTTGACTTATACAGGCAGCCCCGACATTCGGGCAGATCCCTCAGGGATATCTCTCTCCTTTTCCGGAATTGTTCAAAGACCTCGGACGACCGCCATATCTCAGCAAACCGCCTCTCATCGATGTGGCCTGCTCTCAAGCTGGGTAATCTATCACAAGGGACAATCCACCCATCAGGGCGAACGGCACATTCTTGGATAAGGGCACCACATCCGCACAGGGTGTTGGATGAGGCATCTAGCTGTTCTTCTGGCGTCAATTGGCTCAAGGAATCGTATATTTCACCCTGCTCAAGCATGGTCCCTGAAATCATCGGTCCGTAATCCCGTCGGAGCTCTCTTAACCGTCCCAAGGCCATAGTCCATTCATGCCTGCTCAAGGCCAGTTCCTTGTAATTCTCCAGGCCCCTACCTTCCGGCAACAGGTCATTGAATTTTATTGCCATGCACTCGAAATGCTTGGCCAGTTTAGCAATGCCTTCCAGGTCGTTCACGTTGTAACGATTGACCGTGCAATAAAAAGAAAGGGGGACAGGGAACTGTGCCAAGTGTTCGACTCCATGGATCACTGCCCTAAAGGTACCTTCGCCCCTCAATGGATCGTGGGTTTCAGGGCAAGAACCGTCCAGGCTCACCATTATTTCATCCATCTTGTCATACTGGGCCAACCTTTGGGCGCACTGCCGGTCTACCAGAATGGCATTGGTATTAAGGGCCAACCTCATGGGAAGCTCATGTATGGAATCCATCAACTGCCAAATGTCCTTTCGCATCAGTGGCTCACCACCGCTGATCCGAACCCTGAATACCTTCAAGTCCGACAGCTCTCTGAAAAAACGAAGCCAGGTATCTGTCTCAAGATCCCTGTAAGAATTTTGTCCCCAGTAAACAGCGCAATGCTTGCAACGAAGATTGCATGTATAGGTTATGGAGATGAAGACGGATAAGGGCGCGGAGAATACCTTCATATTACACCTGCACTCTCAAAAGATTGAGGTTAATCATCCTGGCAACAAAGTCTTCCACATCCCTCTTTACGGTAGCTAGATCTGTCTTGATGTCAAATTCTTCAGATAGCTTTTCAATAATTTGAACAAAGTCATTTTTTCCATCGCACAACTTGAAGATAAAGGCCCCGACACGGTTTAGACAGTGGAGGGCGTTCGTATTGGGATTGAACAGGAGTGCGCCACTTTCTTCTTCCCTGAATACGAAATCAGGATTGACGAGAAGGACCTTGCCATCGAAATCCATGATGATATCACCTCACTTCCTCAATAATTCCTCTCCGGATCAGGGCTTCAGAAAGCTCGAGGAGATCTTTCATCGCCTGATCGAAGCCCACGTCATATTCTCGGCTTACTCTTTGCGCGATCTCCCCAAGGGTCCTTTTCCCGTCAATCATCCGAAAGATAAGAGATCCAACAGGGTTCAAGGTACAAGGGAGATTAGTTTCCAGGTCGAAGAGAACCAGGTCCCGGCCCAACTCCTGGAAAAGAATGCCGTCTTTGATTCGGAAAGTTGTCACTGCCCCAAGCTCATCTTCTTTATCTCAAAGAGTGCATTGTGGAGTCTATTTCTTCTGTCCTCGATTATCAAGCTCACTTCCTCCTCAAGCTTCTGCTTCAGTGCAGAGAGCTTCTGGTCCGGGCAACCAGAGATATTGAGCGGGATATCGAAGTAGGCGTCGCAACCCCTGTGAAGAAAGGCGTCAATATCAGGGATGAGCCCTTTCTGGCACACCAGGTTGAAAAGGTCTGTGCCGGGAAAGGGTGTGAGCATGAACAAATGGATCTTGTTGAACTGGTAAACATTTAACGGTGTTATCAACCTGTCGAGAAATGCGAGTGTCTCGTTGACGGTCTCATCGGTCTCTCCTTCCATGCCCACCATGAAGTAGAGGGTGAGGGAGAGGCCTGCCTCCAGACAGGTCCTCAGGGCATCCAAGGCCCTATCAACATTGACCCCCTTGTTAAGGGAGTCCAGAATTCTCTGGCTGCCCGACTCGATTCCGAAACGCACATTGGTACAACCCGCCTCCTTCATTGATGAAACGAGGGGATAGTCGACTAGGTTTACGTGGGCATTGCATGACCACTTAATGTGTAACTTTTCCAGCAGGAGACACTTACACAAGTTCCTTGCCCACTCCTTGTCCCAAATCAGTATATCGTCCCAAAAATAGAAGGTGTTTATACGATCCCCGTACTCCATCAACGCAGCCTTTATTTCCCGGATTACCTTTTCAACGGAGCGATACCTGGGCCTGTAGCCCTTGATGGTGTGGTCACAATACAGGCAATGGAAGGGACATCCCCGACTGGCCATTATGCTCATGAGGCCGTCGTTTTCACGATTGCCCTGCTGGTTGAAACCTCGGTGGGGTTCGGATAGATAGCTGGTCATGGGGAACAGATGCCACGGAGGGAACGGCAACCGATCGAGATCCTCCACGGGGGGCCTCGTTTTCGTGGCCCTTATTCCTCCATTGCCGCTCCTATAGTGGATTCCTCTAACCCGACCAAGGTCTGAGCCCTTCTCCAGGGCATCTACCAATTCCGTGATAGCTTCCTCCCCTTCACCCCTTACCACGATGTCTAGGGGTAATCTTTCCATGAGAAATTCGGGAAGGGCCGAGGCCAGGTGTCCTCCCATCACTATCCTTGAATCCGGATTGATGTCCTTGATACTTCGGGTTAGCCATTTTACGTATGGGTAGTCGCCCGCAAGGGCAGTAATGCCTACCAAGAAAAAGGAGTCTATCTCATTGCGAATATTCTCTAGGACCTCTTCCCTGCCCAACTTAAGGGCATTTATGTCCCACACCCTGACTTCATGTCCCGCCTCCAAGAGGGAGCCTGCGATGGATGCGAGGCCGAGGGGAAAAAAGACCTGGTGCAGTTCTTTGGAAGGCGGATTGATTAACAGAATCTTCATAACACTACCATCAAATGAATTTGGCAGGTAATATCCTGCTCTTTCTACATAAATCGAAATGTGATATAGTCATTTTAGATTATTCTGGTATTGCTTTCAATAGGAGATCGCTCCGCTCAAGATGTTACGGTGACATTAGGTGGGATAGACATCATGACTGAGAAGATACAAGTAGAACGACTCAAGAAAAACTCCATGTTTGTGGCTCGGATGGTCAACGGGGAAGGGTATCTTGTGCCTGTTTCCCATGACAGGGAAGAGATACGCAAGATCTACAGGCTCAATGACATGGGATGGGCTATCTGGAAGTCCATTGACAGCGCCCAGGATCTTGCGGACCTGTGCTCCAGGATCTCGGAAGGCTACGAGGTGGATATTGAAACAGCCCTTTCTGATACCAGGAAATTCCTGGAGGAGCTCCTGAAACTGGGGGCGCTTGTCCTTGAAGAGGAATGAGATGGGCCAGAAAATGGTAATTTCGAGCGGGGTGATCTGGTATGCCCTGGATGAGAGTGCCTGGATATTGGTGTCGCCCAACCGTTCCCTAAAGGAAAAATGCCTATTGATAGGAAAGGAGGAAAAGGCCGTCCTTGATAAGCTACTGAGGCAGCAGGGGAGGGGAAAGGGGTACCTGGATCGAGCCCAAATGGAGATAGCATGGAGGTGGTTGAAGCCCGAGTTTCAAATACTTGAGGAGGTCAAGGATCGTGCACCTGATAACCTGCCGAATCAATTGGCTCTAAGCGCGTTTCAAGAATACGTGTCAGCGAGGTCCATGGAAGTTCAGCACGACCTCTGCGATTACTACGGGTCAGAGATAGTTGACCCGGCGAACCAATTCGAGGAAGTGGAAATGACCGTAAGCCACCTCTACCGAGATCCCCATCCCGCGCTTGACAACATGAGCTATGGCGCAAGATTTGCCGGGATTATCATGGATGAAAATAGGCTGAGAGAGGGGATGAAAGTTCTTGAAGTGGGCGGAGGCACGGGTATATTCGGCCGGGAGTTTCTAAGGGAAGTGAAAAGGCGTGCCCCGGAGGTCTATGGGACCATGCAGTATACTTTCTTTGACATTTCCCCTGTCCTGTTGAAATCCCAGGAGGAGAATAACAGAGAACATAGGGAGAGGGTCTTGTTTCAGACGGGCAATATCCGGAATAGGCAGGGATTGAATGCCGGGTACGATCTCGTCATTGCAAACGAGATGATAGCGGATCTGCCCGTGGTCAGAATGGCAAGAGAGGAATTGGACGAAGATGGACCGGCATCAGAGGGTTGGACCATGGGAAAGAGGCTTGGTCTGGATTTCTCCGATGCGCCCCCATTGTTCATACTGAACCTGGGCGCCTTGGACTTTATCGTCCATCTTGCCGGTCTGCTTAATCCCGGAGGCTGTGCCTATATCGTGGAATATGGCAGCACCTGGGCCTATCCCAAGGCCTACCAGGTGGGGAATCACAGGGAGCACTCAATCCATTTCGGTCACCTGTTGAAGGCTGCTCGAGAATTGGGGCTTGGGGCCAGGCTGGGGGACTTGCCCCGTTTTCTCAAATTTCAAGGAGAATTAGAAGTGTTAGAGGACCGGTGTCATAGGTCCCTGTTTGACCACTTGCTCCCATTCCTTGGGGTCGGGGTGTCATGTTCCAAGGTCTATACACGGGAGATGTTGATGGAGAGGATACCCCATATCATGCCGAAAATAGAAAACCTGAATTTCGTCAAACTGGAGACCCAGGACGGTATTGTGTATCCCAAAGGGTTCTACGTGTTGATCCTTGAAGAGAACTGACCTTGACAGGGCGGCTGCGGACTGCTAGCGCAGGACGACCTTACTGGAGAAGCCCATTTTTGCCAGCGATGCGCTTGTCTTGTTGGCCCGTTCCTTCCTGTAAAAGGCCCCAAGGAAAAGCCCATAGTGCCCCTTTGAATCCTTGAGTATATAAGGAGTGTAACCCGTCTTGACAAGGGATCGCATTCTCGCTTCCAGCCCATTCGGCGACTTATCAAGGCCCATGAGGATGGCATAGCGGGTCCTGCGGCTGGCCCCTTCTCTTAGGTGGTGTTTTTTGATGAATGCTTGGGCCTCTTTCTTGGTTCGGAATGATCCGGTGAAGAGCCTGTACCAGATCCCCTTTTCCCCAAGGTCCACCCTGGTCCAATAGGTTCCGATTCCTCGATCCCGGTATTTTGAAGTGGCCTTTTCAACCCTGGAGGTATTCTTGAAGGATCCCAAGTAAACGGAAAAGGGATAGGAAGGGGTCCAGGTCCAGGCTGCCGCCAAGGGAGTCCCCCGGGTGCTTGGCTGATCACTTCCTGCCCTGACATGGCCCGTTGCTTTGCCCGGGATTGACGCCACAGGTATCCCGGGTTTGGGCCCTGCCTTCTTTCTCTGGGGGCCGGGTTCGGCTCCAGTTTCCCCTGGAGGACCTGGGGGCTGGGTAGGGACTACCTTAGCTGGCTGCCGGGCCTTTTGACCTGACGTTTTCGCCGTCTCAGCCTCTATGGAGGATGGAAGAGGTGAAGGGCTATCAGCGGGCTCGGCAGCGCGAGGAATAGCAACAGGCCCTTTCCCGGTACCGCTTGAGACAACTTTGGGGCTTTCAGCCGGGGTGATCTTTGTGCCGGTTGCTTTTGCCCCGGGCAGCGGTGTGGCCGCGATCTTTTTCCTCACGGTTACCGACGTATCCTCAAGTTCCTGCCTGCCAAAGAAATTGTATTGACGTAACGCCCATCCGGCCAAGAGAAGAAGGACCACCAAGAGCAGGGCTATTCTAAGGAAACCCGATTTTTTGCCCCCCTGGGTGGTATTGGAAATGTACGTTTCCCCTCGTGACGCCTTGGGGAGCGGAAGGGGCCCGTCTTTTCCACCGATCTTTGTCTTCACCTCTCCCGTCAGGCCCGCTTGTGGGTATGGTGTCTTTTTTCGCTGAGATGCTACACTGCCCGTAATAGCCCCGGTGGAAGAACGTGCGTCCATTCTTGCGGTGGTGACCTGTCCCGGGGTTGCCCGGGTTGCGCCTTTTCCGCTCGCAGGGGCCGGCCTCTTGGGCAGGGATCGGGCCGGAGCTTTCCCAGGGGCTGCCTGGACCATGCCGGGCTTTGCATTTTGTGCAGGGGATATCTTGGTTTGGGGCGCGCCCCCGGGAGGAGTTTCTTGAGGCTTTTTCCCGATTTTCTTGATAGGCTTCGGGGGTTGCTTGGAGGGAGTTGGTGCCCCCTGGGTGGCGGAAGCCTTTCCTCCAGCCGCAGGGGGCTTTGCCCTTCCACCTTTTGAGTCGATCTTTTCAAGCTCTTGCTTGAAGACCCTATCAAAAATTTCCAGGGTATCAGGCTCAGCTTTCTTAGAGGAGCCAGAACCTGTTTTTTTGTTGGTAGCCATGGGCAAAATTTCCTAACCGATCATCCTGATCTTCCGGATTGAAACAGACCCTGAAAGAATTGTCAGTCCCAGTTCCTGCTGTCTCCCAAACATTGTATAGTATAACAAAGAGCCAATTATTGTCAATTTATTAGAAATTATCCAATTTGCACCAAGAATTAGGCCAATTAGCAAAAACATAGTTTTTGGATGGGGTACAGAGTCCGGGTGTCTTATCCCGTGAGACGGAGGGAATGTGGGTTTCCAAGGAGGCGTTTAGTCCTGGTGGCTATCCTGTGGAATGCCAATCTCAAATAGCGTTTAACCCTCTGTAATGTCAATTAAAGTTGGACGCGGAACTCCCTTGTTAAAAAGGGCAAGGCATTGTGTTATAATTAAATATCTCGGAAATTCTACAACTTATTGAAAATATGGATATCTGCTGAGGCTTGATAATGTTGCCTCACACATGGAACAATGGAGCGGTGGCACAAGAATATGGATGGAAAATGGATGGAATGAGGCAAGCTGGTCTTCTATCGATGGATCAAATGCAAGTTCCTCTTTTCTCTTCTGTTTCCTCATCTCGATTTTCCCTGTGACCCATCCGGCCAATTCCCCAAAGCCCATTGTTCCAGTGTTCCATGGTTCCAGCATCCCAATTGGGGGCAGCCCCTGAGTTCATGTCTTTTTGCTCAATGATGCGGAGGGAAAAGGGTTGGACAAGAGTCAGGTGAATAGTTGGTTAGCATATCTTAGAGAGGGACTTTCCCGCAAACTCCCGGAGGACAGGTTTGGTGGTAAGAAAGAGTATCCAAGCCTCGGGGAGACATTAAGGACCCTGCGTCCCTATGTGCGTCCTTACCGGCCGATGATCACCACAGGCCTCCTCCTGGTTGTCCTGACTTCCCTCTTGGCCCTGCCTCAGCCCCTGG
>JAFDIC010000460.1 GCA_019308525.1 Deltaproteobacteria bacterium | reverse complement strand
CGGAAAATAGTCCCCTAATCGAGCCAAAGCTCGACCGGGCTCTATTTGTTGATCGTTATTGGTTATGGGTTTCGGAAGCCCCGTACCTGAAATGATATCCCACCTTTGATGGGAATATGAAAATGGCGATCAGGAGCGATTGAATAACGGATAACAATGAACTGGCAACGCCTAATCGAGAATTCTTCCCTCAATTAGGGTTGTGGAATCACCATTGAGAGTAATCTTGAGGGAGTCAATTTGATGAGCAAACTCAGGGTCTTGATATCCCTTTCCATGGGACACCTTGTCAGTCACTGGTACATAGGAGTGCTCATGCTGGTTCTTCCCCTCATCAAAAGAGACTTTGCCCTGAGTTTTACGGAGGTGGGTCTTATTATCTCCTTCAGGTCCCTGGCCGGGGCAATCGGCAATACTGCATCAGGTCTTGTGGTCGACCTTGTGGGAAAGCCCCACCTTATCCTCACCATCAGTGCGGCAGGGATGGCCCTTTGCTGGTCTTCCGTAGGATTCATCCAAGTGTATCCCTTTTTGCTGTTTCTGATCCCGCTGGCTACCCTTTTCAGCAACCTCTGGCATTCTCCTTCCATGAGCCTGCTCTCAACGGCCTATCCCGAGCGGAAAGGGCTGGCCCTGGGCCTTCACGGGGCTGCGGCAAACCTGGGACAATCCCTTTCACCATTGCTGGTTGGTCTAGTGATAAGCTATATCGGCTGGAGGAGCACCTTAAAGGCACACATCATACCCGGGGTGGCCCTTGCTGTCTTCATCCTGCTTTTTCTTCGCTGGCCAGGAACTGCCCAATTTAAGAAAAAGCCCATGGGGGCATTCCTTGAAATGGTGAAACACCATCTCTTGAAAAACAGGCCCCTGTTTTTCATTTCCCTGGTATCCGGATTCCGCACCATGGGCCAGAGGTGCATCGAAACCTACCTGGCACTGTTTCTTGCGCACAAGATCGGCCTTGACATGGTATGGGTCGGATTTTATCTCTCCATACTCACCTTCTCTTCCACCTTTCCAGAGCCCCTGATAGGGTGGCTCTCTGATCGCGTCGGGAGAAGATCCATCCTCTGGATAAGCCTGATGCTCAGTGGTCTGTCCGTAATTGCCATAATCTCTGTCCCCCACGGGCCTCTTCTTATCGCATGTGTCGCTCTCCTTGGTTTCTTTCATTACTCTCTGAGGCCCATCATTTTCGCCTTTGCCCTTGACGTGACGCCCCCGGAGATAGGAGCTACTACCGTCAGCTACGTTTTTACCTGGAACCAGGCCATCTCTGCCCTGTCTCCCCTGGTGGGGGGATTCCTTGCTGATGCCTTTGGAATCCAATATGCCCTGTATTTCGTGGCATTCTTGAGCTTGAGCTCGGCCTTTCTGGCCATCACTGTGAGATACGGAAGGGAGGGGGTAGGTGTTGCCACACCTTGAGTACCCCTCCTGGGGGGATGTAACGGCAGGTAGAGCTATTATTATGGTCTCCCGCAAGAAGTGAAGCAAGGTTCATTCTTGTGGGCGCAGTAACCTTTAATCCAAAAAAGGAGGTTTCTCATGTTTGGAAGAAGGGAAAAGGGTTTCTGGTCTTTTTGGTGTGTGCTTCTTTTGTCATTGTTTCTCATTTCCACCATTGTGGCTGGAGATGCTGAAGCACGATCAAAGTTCCCCTCCAAGACAATCACCTATGTCATTCCCACAAGCCCGGGTGGAGGATTTGACACCGTTTCCCGGATGATTCTTCCCTATTTGAGGAAGTATCTGCCGGGAAATCCCAAGATCATCATAAAAAATGCCCCCGGGGGGGAGTGGAACATCGGCATCAACAAGATGTACAGGGCAAGGCCTGACGGCCACACCATCGGCATACTCAACATGCCGGCCAATGCGGTGAGCCAGGTCCTGGGCACGGCCAGGTTTGATCTGCGGAAAATCATTTGGCTCGGCAACCTCGCTGAAGTCACCTATGTAACCGCCCTTTCCCGCAAGTGCAAGTACAGGACCCTCAAGGAGCTTCAGAATGCCCCCGAAGTCGTATCGGGTGTCGTGGGTCTCGCATCAACAGCGGGCCTGGGTACCCTAATCGCCGCTGAGAGAATGGGCATAAGGATGAAGTTCATACCCCATGCAGGAAGCACAGAGGCCATTCTTGCCGCCATCAGGGGTGACGTGGACTGGGTCCAGTATCCATTTTCCACCCTCAAAAAATCCATAGTGGACTCTCATGACCTGATCCCCGTCTGGGTCTATTCCAAGAAACGTATTGATCTCATTCCCAACATGCCGACAGTGGCTGAGCTCGGTTACGGAGACATCCTCGACGTGGTCAAGATGTATAGGCCCGTAGGAGGACCTCCGGGAATGCCTGAGGACGTAACACGCATCTGGAGGGATGCCTTCTGGAAGGCCACCAATGACCCGGAATTTCAGGCAAAGCAGCGTGCAGCCAATATGATGCCATTGCCCATGACCCACGAGGAACTGGAAGCCATGGTCGAAGGGGCTATCAAGATGGTATCCCAGTACAAGGACATAATTCTCAAGTACAGAAAGTGACCAAGGCCCTATCGTGAGGGGAGGACCATAGATGTATGATGCTGCCCTGCCAGCACTAATAACCCTGCTTTCCTGGCCGGCACCTCTTTACCTGGTGCTGGGTACATTGCTGGGGATGCTTTTTGGAATCCTGCCTGGCCTGGGAGGTCCCCAGGTGTTGGCCCTCTTATTGCCTATAACATACGGGATGGATGCCAACCTGGCGATAGTTTTGCTCGTTGGTGCCATGTCCTCTATCGCCTTCGGCGGCTCCATTCCCGGCATCCTCATCAATACTCCGGGAACAGGCCAAAGTGCTGCAACCTGTTTCGACGGTTTTCCCCTCGCCCAGCAGGGAAAGGCGGGAACGGCCATTGGGGCTGCGGCAACGGCATCCTGCCTAGGCGCCATATTCGGCGCCATCGTCCTCACGGTCCTCTTGCCCATAGGCCGCAGAGTGGTCCTGGCATTTTCATATCCGGAATACTTTATGCTTGCCCTCATGGGGCTGAGTGTCATTGCAGTCGTATCCAAGGGCTCCCTCTGGAAGGGAATCGTTGCGGCCTGCCTCGGTCTCATGCTATCCA
>JAFDIC010000459.1 GCA_019308525.1 Deltaproteobacteria bacterium | reverse complement strand
TGGGAAGGATTCCTGAAAGTAATGTTGCTAAGAGAGGGGCCAAGGTATAAAATTAGTGAGTTTGGGCGTCAAGATCTTGAGACAATCGAGCAAGAAATCCCTGATTCCTGGAGAAGTAAGACGTAATGGCATATCCGTTAGAAAAACTAGACATAGTGGAGATATTTAAGAAGCGTACCAGGCACCCCTATCGTCCAAGGGCCTCGGACATTGTGGAGAGGATCTTTCCTGAGTTCAAGCCCATAAACCCTACAGGCATCTCTCTCATAGCGGGTTCCTGTAACTTTGAAAACAAGAAGATCTATGTGATAGGACAACAGAAACCAAGGCCTGAAGACCTCAGGAGCCAAGACGACCTGAAGAGACTGAATTATGGTATGCTGACATCCGATGATCATTCCCAGATCCTGGGCATCCTGAAGAGGGCAAAGGCCTCTGACCCTGAAAAGACCTATATCCTGACCCTTATCGACACCTATGGGGCCGATATTTCAATGTATTCGGCCCAGCGCTTCCAGGCATTCTTCATCGCACACCTGATAAAGGAGTTCCTGACCATACCCGTACGCACGATCTCCATTATCCTCGGGGAGGGTGGAAGCGGAGGCGCCCTCGCAATTCAGGTCACAGACCTGCGGTGGCAGATGGAAGATGCACTCTATGCAACTGCTCCGCCGGAGAGTATGGCGTCCATTGTCTTCAGGGATCCGACAAGAATCAGAGACGCTTTGACAATTTTGAAACCGACGGCGAGGGAACTCAAGAACCTGGGAGTAATTGACCGCATTGTGCCAGCACCGAAAGATGTAACGGACGCAGATGAGGTGGCAGCCAATATCAGGAGCTGCCTGGCAAAATCCATAAAGGATTTATCCAGGGTAAGGATCAAGAGATTGATCAAGAAAAGACAAATGCGGGCCAAGCAATACGGCCTATCCAAGGGGAGTGGTAAGTTCTATGACATAAGAAGGTTCATAGAAAAGCCCATAAAAAGGGCCTTTCATAAGCCGCCCCCGGATATCAAGATAGTAAATTATTCGAGTTTGACAGAAGTCAGCGACGACTACGGGCGTATCCAGCAGAAGGAGATCACGAAGGAATACATAGAGTGCGGTGGTCTGTCAGGACAGGAAAAAAGGAAGAACGGGTGTGGCAAGCTTATACCCTTAAAGGATTTCCTGGACAATCACCATGTTTGCCCTGAATGCGGTTACTCCTATATACTCGGGGCAACAGGATGGATTGACTGTCTTGCAGATACCGGTACTTTCCACGAGCTTTACAGGAACCTCACCGTTGATCAACTGCTGACAGAGGAAGCAATCACTGATTATTACCGTGAATTTCTTGCCAGGCAAGAGGGCAGGTCCCATTTCAGAGAATCGCTCGTGGTCGGCAGCGCCAGGATTTATCACTTCAAGGTGGTGATGGTTATCAGCGAGTTCTATTACTGCGGCGGTTCAATGGGCGTGGTGTTCGGAGAGAAATTCAGGCGCGCTGTTGATTATGCAATACAGGAAAACCTTCCCGTGATAAGCCTTTGTTGTTCAGGTGGCGCCAGGCTGTACGAAGGAATTTCGGCACTAATGCAGATGGTCAAGACGATCGAGTCGGTCAACAGGCTCAAAAGGCATGGCCTACCGTACATATCCATCCTTGCCGACCCCTCTACCGGGGGGGCGATAGCGAGCTATGCGGCCTTGGGTGACGTAGTCATAGCGGAGCCCGGAGCCCTGGTCATATTTGCTGGTCCAAGGGTAATGAAATCCAGCGGGTTCGAAGTGGATGAGAAGTTGGTTCGTTCCGACTACCTCCATAGGATATCCGCGGATATCTACAATAACCTCAACTACTATCATGACATAAGGGGTATTCAGGAAATATGCGGGAGAAAGGAGATGAAGCTGGCCATTGCCAAGTATCTCGAACTCTACAGGCGGACGAACTATCGCCCGCGGAAAAGGCCCAAGGGGAAAAGGGGCAGGTCAGTCCTGTTTTGAAAGGGGAATCTTGGGCCCTTCTACCTGTTCCAGGAATTCCCTGAGGCCGGGCTTGAGGTAGACGTTGCTGAGATCAAAGCGTGCCAGGGATTCGGCCAAGATATCGACTTTTTCACTGGTACGGGCCCTGGAGTCTATGATAAGGAAGTATTTGCCCCTCAATCTACACAGTCCTCCCCCCCTGGCCTGCCCTTCCCCTTTGAGCTTTTCGTAGCGTATTGCTATCCCGAGAGAATCTGCAAGCTCCTCCAGTTGTCCGAGAAGGCGATCAGCAAGATGACTTGCTTTTTTGCCAGTGCTCTTTTTCATTTACACATCCTGGAGGAAAATTGCCTGATCAGCCGCGAGACTCCTTCAAGCGTTTCATATCGTCCACAAGTCTTTGCACTGATGAAGCCGAATTATGAAGGGCCGCCTTTTCTTCCTCTCGGAGCTCCACTTCGATAATTTCTTCGACTCCTTCGGCCCCGAGTTTGACAGGAACGCCGACAAACAGGTCGTTTATGCCATACTCGCCCTGGAGGTAGACAGAACAGGGTAAGATCTTTTTCTTGTCTTTGAGAATGGCTTCAGTCATTTCAACCGTCGCTGATGACGGGGCATAGTAAGCGCTGCCGGTCTTGAGGAGTTCCACGATCTCGGCCCCGGCCTTTCGAGTCCTCTCCACCAGGGCTTCAATCCTCTCGGGGGAGAGAAATTCAGTGACAGGGATTCCAGCTATGGTTGTAAATCGAGGAAGGGGCACCATCGTATCCCCGTGCCCCCCCATGACAAAGGTCCGGATGTTTTCGACCGAGACATCCATTTCCATGGCTATGAAAGCGGCGAATCGAGCCGAGTCAAGGACCCCTGCCATTCCCATTACCCTCTTTTTGGGGAAGCCCGTAACTTCATAAGCCACGTGGCACATAGCATCCAAGGGATTGCTGACCACGATGAGGATAGAATCCGGGGCGACCCTGGCCACCTGTTCTGCTACCGAGCGGATAATACTCATGTTTATGGACAGGAGATCGTCCCTGCTCATACCGGGCTTCCTCGGAACGCCTGCCGTAATGATGACAATATCAGAGCCTTTTGCGGCATCGTACTGGTCCGTACAACCAATTATCTTGCA
>JAFDIC010000458.1 GCA_019308525.1 Deltaproteobacteria bacterium | reverse complement strand
TGCTTCGCTGCTTGGCAAGGCGCATATGCTTTACAATGACCTTATGAGGCTTAGGCGGCGGGTTGCAAGGGATGTGAAGAGGTACCGTTACAGGGACATGGCCTTCAGGATCTTTAGAAACGATGCTCTTCAGAAATACCGGCCGATTTTCGACCTAACTGCTCTGTATATCTATCTTGCAGCAAAGGCCTATGACTATGAAACATGCCTTTGGGGTGGGCAGAACTACGCTGGTCAAGAGTTTCTCGAGCGGGTTGTGAGAGAGAGGACCCTTGGGAAGATAATAGACGGGAAACCGGAGGAGGGTGCTGGGCTTGCTGGTTGTATAAAGGAGATGTACAACGCGTGGGCAGGACCTGGTGGATTTAAGAAGCGTCTTGGTTTTAACAATCCTCAGATAGAGACGAACAAGTTTTCGTTGCGTTGGGAGCTTTGGCGGATAGGCCGTGGGTCTGATGAGGACGAGAAGTGGCGGGAGAAACTTTCCGAGTGTGTATACGAGCATTTAAGTGATGTGCCTGAGTATCGTGTGTTTTGCCGGCCGGTTCAGAACGAAACATGTCCCGCTATTGTCGTAAGGTTTGGGAGCACGATCGCAGGTGATCTGAATTTCTTTGGTGTTCCTTCTGCAACGAATGATAGTTCCTATAATGAGACCTATTATGCAACAAAGATAAGGGCGGTGGGGCTATGGTTTAGTGACTATGCCCGAGCGGGTCTTACCAGGACGCCCAGGATATGGTTTATACCTGCCGGGAAGGACATAAGTCGGTATCCGTCTCCTGGGAGTTTTCAGACAAGGGAGTGGACCATAATCACCCAGGATATACCAATTCCAAATACCCTGACCCAAGTGCCGACAGAGCGGAGCTGGATACCCCTGGCGGATTCTTTGCGTGAGCCCTTTTTTGGGTATAGGAGAAAACTTATATCGACCTTCAAGGCGTTTCATGAGGCGAGTCAGGAGCCGAATTCTCAGGAGATAACAAGCGACACCCAGCTCGTATGTAGATCAGTTTGGAACACAAGGTGGACATTGATAATACCAGGAACGACACTTTATGGTGTAGATCCCCAGGAGGGGATAAAAAGGTTCATCTTTGGCAAGACCGATTCCCACGGACAGCGTACAGGCCGCGGCGTCTCCGACATAAAGTTCATATTCAAGACCCATGCTTATAGGGGCTTGAAGTGAGGGCTCGAGTCAATCCGATTTGAGGCGAAATCTGTAACTAGACATACCGACACCTTGGAATGGTTCAAGCTTGGAAAAGACCAACGGAAGTCATGCTGCATGAGGGGACGGGAGGTGTCTTTCCTAAAGTAGGACCAGGCCCAGAACGCAAGAGCGAGAAAAGAGGAAGGGAGCTATCTGCGAAACCGGTACGGTGGAGTTTCCTCTAGCCCCGAGGACCTAACGGAGGATTAGAATGAAGGTCCCGATTATCCTGTTCGTATTCAGCCTTTCGGTTCTCTTTGGTTCGCCCGCACCTGACAAGAATGGACTTTCTCCTACAAAGATTTCCGTCCCGAAGGGACCGGGTTCTATTCAGGGACTTGGGAACCGGCTCAGCATTGATCCAAACAGCGGGACAGGCTCATTTGGGGTCTCCATCAGAGTTCCTCCAGGAACTGCGGGGATTCAGCCGTCAATAGCTCTTTCATATAACACAGGGAGTGGAAATGGGGTTCTGGGGTTCGGCTGGTCCCTGGGAGTTCCATTTGTAAGTCGCCAGACATCAAAAGGCGTCCCCCGCTACGTAGATGAGCCAAATGGAAGGGACGATGACTACGACGGCGAAGTTGATGAACCCGACGAGCTTGATAGGTTTGTCACCGGGGCCGGAGAAGAATTGGTTCCGACCCAAGAAGGGTATTACAGAGCTCAAATAGAAGGGGGGTTCGTTAGATACAAATTCGACCCGGAGGAGAACTCCTGGATCGCAGAGGCAGGAAATGGAACAAAGATCTTCTTCGGTTCAGGGGAAAACTGCCGTCTATTCGACCACGAAACCGGCCGGACCTACATGTGGCTTGTTGAAAGGCAAGTTGATGTCCATGGAAACACCATCCAGTTCTTTTACAGCAGATTTGCCACGCCCGAGGACTTGAATCAAGTTTATCTTAAGGAGATTCGTTACGGCCCTGGTGGGTCACATTGGCAATGTTTTCAGTTTATCTGTTTTTTTTACGAACACAGGCCCGATGTTCTTGAAAATAACACGTCTGGATTTATCATTCGCACGGGTAAAAGGCTGAAAGAGATTTTAACAGGTACCCAGGGAGTTGAATTGCCTGGGCATTTGGCTGGGGATTTCAACCAGGACGGGGAGCCTGATTGGCTCAATTTCAGGTACAATCTGACCTACCTCCAAGATAACAATTGGTCTTTTCTGTGGAAGGTAGAACTTGTTGGGTTTGATGGAGTGACTTCGCTTCCTCCACTTACTGTCGAATACTTCACGGTTAATCCCCCACCGGTTGTCTACGTTACAGCAGAGGACATTATTCATTCAAGCAGTGCCCCCACTTCGTCAATGGCAGCAGGCAATGCCGAGTTTCTGGAAATAAACGGAGACGGGCTACCGGACATACTTTGTACTTCTGACTCTGGGGATCACGTTGCTTATATTAATCAGGGCACTTTTGAAGAACCGGGTACTCTTTCCTTTTCAGAGCCGATCCCTTTGACTGCAAGAGAGGACGAAGCTATTCAGCTTTCTTTGAGGGACAAGAAAGTCTTTTTGGCCGATATGAATGGCGACGGAATAGCAGATCTGATTCGCGCGGCCGTTATGGAGGGGAGTACATGGTATCTGAACACAGGTAAGTTGGCTTGGGGCGAAAGCCATAGTACAAACGATCTGGATGACCCACCGCCTTCCCCTTACGGCCAGAATCCCAATGTTAGGACCATGGACGTGGATTTCGACAAGAGGATAGATATTGTGCAAAGTACGGATTCGTCCTATAGGGTCTGGTATTGTTTGCGGGACGGACGATTCTCAGAAGGAATCTACGAAGAGGGGGCGATTGAAAATGAGGTGCTGGTTCAATTTGCTTCGGTGAATGTGTATCTTGCCGACATAAATGGCGACCGTCTCAGGGATATTGTGCG
>JAFDIC010000457.1 GCA_019308525.1 Deltaproteobacteria bacterium | reverse complement strand
TAATTGTATGCAGGTTCCGATAATACTACCTCTCCTTCTCTTGCAAAGGACTGTATCCTTTGGGTTATGTTTACGGGTGAACCCACGATACCGTACTTTGCCCTGGTATCCGAACCAATATTCCCAACAACTACTTCTCCGGTATTTACTCCAACTCCCATTTGAAGTTCTGGGAGCCTTTCGGCCCTGCTGCGGGAATTCCACGCGTTCAGCCGCTCCTGCATCTCAAAGGCGCAATAGACGGCTTGTCTTGCTGCAAGATTCACGGACTCATCCAGGGGGTCGAAGAAGGACAGGACGGAATCACCAAAGAAATCCACTATTATTCCCCTGTATCGACGTATAACATCAATCATGTGAGAAAAATAGCCATTCACGATCCTAATGGTATCTTCGGGGGTAAGGGATTCAGAGAGTTGCGTGAAATCCCGTAGATCGGACATCAGTATGGCGACCTCACGCTTTTCACCTCCCAGCCTGGCTGCCTCTGGCCTCTTGAGCAATTCTTTGGCGATTTCTTCGTCTACATATCTTCCGAACGTATTCCTGATGAAGTCCCTCTTTCAGGCCCTTGACCATGACATTGAAGCTTTCCGTCAACTGCCCGATCTCATCCATGCTCTTAACGGCAAGGGGCCCAACGTACTCACCGGCCGCGACTTTTCTTGCAGCCTTCGAGATTTCTATTATGTTCGTTGCGGGCTTTCCAATCAGGTGCCTGACCAACAAAACGATAAACAGGATACTGGTAATTCCGATTATGAAATAGTAAAACCGGAACTTGATAATCGGAGCAAGGATCTTCTTGCCGTCTGCGATCATCACTATGGTCCATGGGGCGTTCTTCAACTTGTAAAAGCCCCCCACCTTTTCCGGGGGGACACCCGAACCGATCAATGTACCGAAATGCCTTTCCTTGATTGCCTCCAGCATGGCAAGGTCGAGGGAGTCTTTGCTTTCTCCCAGGCTCGAGTGTGTCTGTCCGTTGTCCTCAGTGTGGGCAAGGTAACGGCCACTTTTGTCTACCAGTCCTGCGAAATCGCTCTGCCACCACCCAAGGGATCCTATGTCACGGAGCAAGTAATCGAACTTGATGGCCACTTCTAACTTACCTATGGTGCGGCCTGTCTCATCCTTGAATAGAGAAGTGAAGACCACGACCTGCTCACCTGTCTGGATATCATGTTGCGGCGGCGTGATCTCCGAGATCCAGGCCCTGTGGAATTGATGCAACCGCCACTTACCCTCTCCCATCCTCATGTGCCCCTGTCCGGGCATTCTTTCCGGCCCACTCTCCCCATCTTCCCATTCAAGGGTCGCCCTGGCAACCCCCTCGAGTTTATTCAGTTGCTCCAGAATCCATTCCTGTATCATCTCGTTGCTGCCCCCCATTGTGCCGGTGTCATTGAACCGCTCTATCCATGACAGAGGCTGTCCCAAACGCATGTCTATGTAATGGGCAGCCTTTTCCAACTCCAGCACAGAAGCCTTTTTCCACTCGTTCAGGATCATATTCCTGGCAAAGATAAACCCGAAAAATCCCAGCCCGAAAAGCAACAATGCCAGGGGTATGAGGAGAAAGAAGACTATCCGTTGTTTCAAACTCCTGATTCTTAACCTTTTCATTTTCACGATCCCTTATCCTGGGCATGCAAACATGTGCGAAAGATTGAGAGAAAAACATGGTACGTAAGTACCCAAAAACGAGCCATGAGGAAGGATATCATGAAAATAGATAAAGGCAAGACTCAAAAGAAGAACACAGCAGAAGGGATGTCTAGGACATACCATGGGTTGTCACCCGGTTCCTGTCCGCCGGGGGCGTGTAATTTCTATCCAGATGCACCCGTTGCCTGGATATTTTGTATGCAAATAGATATCCTGGTCCAGAGGGCCCGGCTTTGGCTGACCCCTGAAAGGGGCTATGGCCCGAAGCCAAGCAACGACATTGAGAAGTCAGAATTCAGAACTCAGGAGCCAGGAGAATCTTTATGTGGGTTTGCCACAACATGTCCGTGATGTAGGTTGAGCATCACTATCCCGGCTCCCGGGTTCTTCGCGGGCATATCGCGGCAAAGTTATCATCTCCGACCCGGCCCCAAAGACCAGGTTTGTCAATGAACAAATGATGTCTTTGTGAACCCCCTTTCAGGCATCCTACGTGACTCTGTTCTTGCTTGGAGGTCCAATATATAGTAAATTTATGGAAATCGATGACCCGTTTGACTGCGCTCCGTCTGTTCGAGGCATGAATGCGGGGTGCATTCCCTTCATTGCTTGCTCCACAATCGTTTGGGGAATCTACCTCTTCGGTCCTACGTTGTGGCATAAATATTGCTTATATTACAGTGGTCGCAATGAAGAAAGAAGTCGAATAGTCGCAGTAGAAGATTCTTCATAGGACCTAAATTTCGCAGGAGGTATGGGTATGAAAGGACGGACGGTCTTCATGTTAAGCGTATTTGCTATTTTGCTCGGTATTGCAGGATTTTCCAGTATCCCGCACATTGGTAGCGAACAGGCCTTCGCTTGTGCCTGTGCGTACAGATCTGGAGAACCGGGTGGGGGCGATTATGTGCCTCAGGAGCAGGGAAAACAGGGCGGGGCTTACTCTGATGGGTCTGCCTTGACCAAAGAACAGGCCCATGACCTTGTGAAAGGGTACCTGAGACGCTCAAACCCTAATCTGGAGATCGGGGCGATACGTGATGCGGGAAACTTCTTTGAAGCTGATATCCTTTCGCCGGAAAAGAAAGTGGTCGAAAAACTGGCCGTTGATAAGGAGACCGGTCAAATCAGAGTAATCTATTGATTCTTCAATGTGACGCCGACACAATTATTATCCGTTGCAATTGAACCGGGGGCCGTGGAATGAACCGCAAACACAAGATACAGGACGCAATCTATCTGTTTCTACTGATCATGGTACTGCTCGGGCTCCCCTTTGCCATCAGGGCCTACGACGGAAAGAGGTGGCAGGATAACTTTGATACCCGGGCAAAAATATTTACTCTGACAGGCCATGCTCAAAAGGGGTGGTTGATGGGAGAGGTGCATGCCGTTGATGTCATCCGTCTCTGGAACAGCAAAGACAAACCTTTGCCTGCACCTGTGATTAGGGTCTCCAGGGGTGACAGGGTGGTCCTAAGATTAAAGAGCAGTGATGTTATTCACGGTTTCAGTCTCAAAGATTTCGGGATATTCGTAAACAAAGGCATTGAACCAGGGAAGGTGATCCTCGTATCCTTCAAGGCCGACAGGGCCGGAGTCTTCACTTTTTCGTGCAATGCCATCTGCGGAGACAATCACAAGGATATGAAAGGGACCTTGATAGTCACGGCATAAAAGGGGTTCCTCCAACAAACACCCTGATCCAGAGGATCAGGCTTTGATTATTCCCAGAGGGGTTTTGCTTTGTTGGCATTTCATTGCTCTGATGAAATCCCAAATACTAAACTTCAAAATCCAAACAATGTCTCCTCGTGGGTGTTTGGTCATTGGATGTTGGAATTTGAAATCTATTTGTGATTTGGTGCTTGGAATTTGGGATTTTGGACACCAGAATCCAACGCAGAGCTATTATCTCTGACTCTCGCTACGCGGAAAAACACCTGGTTCTTGAGGACAAAGAAGATGGAAGGAAATCATGAAGAGCAAATTCCTTAGAGCATGCTGTGTTTCCTCAATAG
>JAFDIC010000456.1 GCA_019308525.1 Deltaproteobacteria bacterium | reverse complement strand
CACATACTTTCCCTGTTGGTGGATAACCAGCCGGGGGTCCTGTCCAGGATAGCAGGCTTTTTCAGTAGTCGGGGCTTCAATATTGACAGCCTGTGCGTGTCCGAGACGACTGATCCCCTTGTCTCGCGTATTACCCTTGTGGCTTACGGGGATATGCTGATAGTTGAACAGATCAAGAAGCAACTGAACAAGCTGATCAACGTGATAAAGGTGATTGATTTTACGGGCACGGATCACGTAGAGAGAGAGATGGCCCTGATCAAGGTGCGGGCGAAGCCGGAGCAACGCGCAGAAATATTGCGTATGGTGGACATATTCAGGTCCAGAATAGTAGATGTCAACGTGGATTACTACACCATTGAGGTAACCGGCGATGAGGACAAGATCGTGGCCTTCCTGAGTCTCTTGAAGCCCATGGGAATAAAGGAGATTGCGAGGACCGGTGTCGTTGCCCTGGGAAGGGAGAAAAAGGCAGGCAAAGAGTGATGGAGAGAGGCCCAGACGCCCGATGGGAAAATCTCGCAGGAGTCGGGGCATCAATTCGCATGAAAAACAAATAGAGAAGGATTACTGGAGAAAGGAGTTAATATATGGCGAAGATAGATTTCGGGGGTACATTGGAAGAGGTAGTAACCTCGGAGGAATTTCCCCTGCAAAGGGCCAGGGAAGTCCTTAAGGATGAAACCATAGCTGTCCTGGGCTATGGTGTGCAGGGTCCAGCTCAGGCACTCAACTTAAGGGACAACGGTTTCCAAGTGATAATCGGGCAGAGGGAAGAAGAACCCGTATATTGGAACAAGGCCAGAGATGACGGGTTTGTACCGGGAGAAACCCTTTTCCCTGTTGAGGAGGCGGCCAAAAGGGGAAGCATAGTTTTGTATCTCCTCTCGGACGCCGGGCAGATGGCGGCCTGGGATAGGGTTAAGAGGTCCCTAAACAGGGGAGATGCCCTCTATTTCTCTCATGGATTCTCGATTGTTTACAAGGATCAGACTGGAGTGATACCTCCTGAGGACATTGATGTTATAATGGTCGCCCCGAAGGGCTCGGGCCGTAACGTGAGGTTGAATTTCTTGGATGGAAGCGGTATCAACAGCAGTTTCGCCGTTTACCAGGACTTTACTGGGAAGGCCCGGGAAAGGACCCTGGCCCTGGGCATTGGAATAGGTTCGGGGTACCTCTTTGAGACCACTTTCGAAAAAGAGGTCTATAGTGATCTCACAGGCGAAAGGGGAGTCCTGATGGGATGCCTGGCAGGTGTAATGGAAGCCCAGTACAACCTCCTCCGGAAACACGGCCACAGTCCCAGCGAGGCTTTCAACGAAACCGTGGAGGAACTCACCCAGAGTCTGATAAGATTGGTTGCAGAGAACGGCATGGACTGGATGTACGCCAACTGTAGCACCACGGCCCAGAGGGGCGCACTGGACTGGAAGGGACGGTTCCGGGATGCGGTGGCGCCGGTCTTTGATGAACTTTATGACAGCGTGGTCTCCGGCAAAGAGACAAGAATAGTGCTCGAGGCGAACAGTGCGCCCGATTACAGGGAGAAACTGGAAAAGGAACTGGCTGAAATAAGAGATTCGGAGATGTGGAGAGCGGGTGCTGCGGTCAGGGCCCTGAGACCCGAGAACAGAAACAAGAAGTAGGTATTCTTTTGTGGGAGAGGAAGCAGAATGGCTAGAAGCTACGATATCGCAGTGATGCCCGGTGACGGAACTGGTCCTGAGGTGGTGGCAGAGGGACTCAAGGCCCTGGAAGCCCTGGGAAAGAAATTCCAAATCTCCTTTGCCTTCAAGGAATATGATCTGGGAGGCGAGAAATTCCTCAAAGAGGGGATCCTCTTGCCCGATGAGATCCTGGCGGAGCTGAAAGGGAAGGATGCCATCTATTTGGGGGCGATCGGTCACCCTGATGTCAAACCCGGTATTCTTGAAAGGGAGATCCTTTTGAAATTGCGTTTCGAACTGGACCTGTACATCAATCTCAGACCGGTGGTCCTTTTCCCTGGCGTCGATACCCCCTTGAGGGGAAAGGGGCCGGAAGACATAAACTTTGTGGTGGTACGCGAGAACACTGAAGGAATATACGCTGGAGGAGGGGGATTCTTCAAAAAGAATACCCCGGATGAGATAGCTATCCAGGAGTCGGTCAACACGAGGAAAGGCGTAGAAAGATGCATCCGCTATGCCTTTGAGTATTGCAAGGACCGAAACGCCAAGAAGAGGCTGACCCTTTGCGGCAAGAATAACGTTCTCATCTACGAGTCCGATCTATGGACCAGGGTATTCTATGAAGTCCACAGGGAATACCCGGATATCGAGGCCAACTACCAGCACGTCGACGCCCTTTGCATGTGGATGGTAAAGAACCCGGAGCAGTTTGATGTGATTGTTACCAGTAACCTGTTCGGCGATATTATTACCGACCTGGGAGCGATAATCCAAGGTGGGATGGGTGTGGCGGCAGGTGGAAACATCAATCCTCAGGGTACTGCAATGTTTGAGCCGATCGGGGGCTCGGCTCCGAAATATACCGGGCAGAACAAGATAAACCCGATCGCAGCAATCTGTGCGGCCCAGATGATGGTTGAGTACCTCGGGGAGAGGGAAGCCGCCCGAACGCTCCTCAATGCGGTAAAAAAGGCGGTGGAGAGGGACTTGGAAAGTCTTGATGCCGGAAAAATGGGATATGGAACGAGCGAGATCGGGGACCTGGTGGTTGAGTACATATGGGCCGATTAACCCTTGAGCAAAAAAGCACACCTGACAGGCGATGGATGTCAATGTTGACCGACTACTTGTCAGGGTATGGCATTACCTTGGCGAAGAACCCGAGGGTGCTCAACATCGGGTGTGGAAAAAACGTAAAATGGAATTTTCTGGGGGTTACCTTTTACTTGGCTGGTCAGGGGCTGGGCTTTCCTGTTTACGTGGGCGTGGACCAGAATGAGGAGGCCTTCGGTGATGCAAGGAAGGTATTGGGTGACCTGGTGACATTGGTTAATTGCGATGCCCAGGACTTGGGGAACCATGTAGAGGGGACTTTTCATCTCGTCATAGTTGAGCATCCGGATCTGACCACTTCCCGTGAAGGGCCCAGGAAATGGCGCAGGATCTTTGAACAG
>JAFDIC010000455.1 GCA_019308525.1 Deltaproteobacteria bacterium | reverse complement strand
GCAATAGGGATGATCCCCGTGTTCCTGGTATCTGCTCCCGGGTCAATTTTCACCCTGAAGTATCATCTGGGCTGCCTTTTCAGCAATCATCATGACCGGGGCATTGGTGTTGCCACTCGTGATCCGGGGCATGACCGAGGCATCAACAACACGCAGGCCATCTACACCCCTCACTCGCAGCCTGCTGTCGAGCACGGCATGCTCATCAGTTCCCATTCTGCAAGTGCTAACTGGATGATGTATGGTAGTACCGTTTGACCTGATCACGCGATCGATCTCGGAATCCGTGGACACGGACGGCCCGGGCCAGGTCTCCCCCTTGCTGTATCGCGAGATATCATGCTGGGCCATGACATTACGCGCTATTTCAAACCCCTTCCGGATGACTTTCAAATCAAGTCCTTCCGACAGGTAATTCGGCGATATCCTGGGGGCGAGCAGTGGATTCGGGGATGTTAATGTAACAGCCCCCCGGCTTTGAGGGTGGAGCTGGCATATCAAGATGGAAAACCCGTCAGGCCGCATTACATCCTTCGCAGCACCACGAAAGGGAAGACGCAGGGGAGTCATCAGGTTCCCTGCACAAAAATGGAACTGTATATCGGGAGCGTCAAGGCCCGGATCGGTCTTGATGAAGGCCCCGCCCACAACATGTCCAGCCTGCAAAGTCGATCCGTGATAGTGGGAATTTCTGACAGGTGGAACTGGCGTATGCCGATATGATCATGAAGGTTTTTCCCCACGCCAGGCAAATGTACCAGGGGCTGAATGCCCACCTTTTTGAGATCATCCCCATCGCCTATTCCAGACAGCATGAGCAATTGGGGAGAATTGACAGCCCCGGCAGAGACAAGGATCTCTCTTTGGGCCCGAACCTGGCGGTTTGATTTGCCCTTGAAGTATTCCACTCCACAGGCCCGGTTTCTTTCCAGCAAGATGCGTGTAACCATGGCTCCGACCATGACATCGAGGTTCGGCCGTGAGATGGCCGGACGCAAGAAGGCATCGGCGGCGCTCCATCGCCTTCCCCTGTGAATGGTGAATTGATACCGGCCGAAGCCTTCCTGTTCAGGCCCGTTGAAGTCTTTGTTTACCTTGAACCCCGCACTTTCCCCGGCCGCAACAAAGGCATCATACAGGGGATGATCGGACCCATCTCTCGAAACGTAAAGCTCACCGTGGCCTCCGTGATAGGTGCTTTCCCCGAGATGAAACTTCTCTTGTTTCCTGAAACACGGGAGGATGTCCTGATAGGACCAGCCCTCTAGCCCCTTTTCCGCCCATCCGTCGTAGTCACGGGCATTCCCCCGGATGTAGATCATTCCGTTCAAAGACGACGACCCGCCCAGGACCTTGCCCCGGGGCAGCAGGATTTCCCCCTCGGCCACCTCAGGGGCAGGAGCAGTCCTGTACCCCCAGTTATACCTGGCCGTTGAAATGATTAAAGGAACGCCGACAGGAAGAGTTATCAAGGGGTGCCTGTCTTTCGGCCCCGCCTCCAGCAAAAGTACCCTGGTATCCCGGTCGGCGCTCAAACGATTGGCCAGCACACAACCGGCTGAGCCCGCCCCTATAATGATGTAATCATATTCATCCTTTGCCAATGTATTCCCCCTTGGCAGTAATATCTTCTTATTTCGTCCATATCATAGGGCTTTTTCTACATTAGAACAACAAATTACCCTGATCAATAACCCTCCTCGCAGGTTTTCGCTTTACAATCTATATTGTCTGAACCGAACTTTGTTGTGGATGCTTCTGTTACGGCGGCATGGGCCTTTGAGGACGAGGCAAACCTTTATTAACCGATGTCAGGACGACGTCCCCCGAGACGCGCCTTTTGAGCACCTCCTTCTTCTTGTGGTCCAATCTGACATGGAGAAGATCATCTGTTTTATCGTTGTGAGAAACGTGCATTGTAAGCCCCCAACTGGCGGCGAGAAAGAAACCTGTCGATAGTCTCTGGGGACCTATCACCGAAACTACCTTCGCTTTGTTGCGGGGAACTTCAACACAGAAAAACAACTTGCATCTTCTTGCGAGTTTTTTTATGCCTACCTAAAAATACTGGCGAGTATTTTGTGATGGAGAACAAGAAAGTCGGATACATCCCACGGTACATAGAGAGACATCTCTTGAAGGACCTGGCAAGAAAGATGGTGTTTGTCGCCGGGCCCAGGCAAGTGGGAAAGACAACCATGGCCAAGGTTCTCTGCGCCGCTGGTGGGGCTGAGGTATCAACACGGTATCTCGATTGGGATGACCCGAGGGATAGAGAGAATATTTTGCTTGAAAGATTTCCCACAGGACCAGGCCTTATCGTGCTTGACGAGATCCATAAATTCAAACGCTGGCGTCAGGTGCTAAAAGGGCTTTTTGACAAGAGAGGGGATGAGCTCCAGATCCTTGTGACCGGAAGTGCCAGACTTGATTACTGTAGGAAAGGGGGAGATTCATTACAAGGAAGGTATTGTTTCTGCCGCCTTTTTCCATTCAGTGTCGCCGAGACTGCCTTACCCCCTTCAGAAGCCCTCAATCGTCTGTTGAAATATGGGGGTTTTCCAGAGCCTTTTCTCCTCGCCTCTGAGCGGGAAACCCGAAGGTGGAGCAGGGCCTATCGAAGCAGGGTCGTGAGGGAGGACCTGAGAGACCTGGAAAATGTTCGTGATATTGATTTGATAGAGCGTATGGCCCTGAGACTTCCGGATCTGGTGGGTTCGCCCCTTTCTCTCAATAGCATACGGGAAGACCTTCAGGTATTCCACCAATCAGTGAGCCGCTGGATGACTATGCTGGAAAACCTATATGTGTTTTTCCGGATCTATCCCTACGGTGCGCCGAATATCAGGGCCGTCAAGAAGGAGGCCAAGCACTACCACTGGGACTGGACCATTGTTAAGGATGAGGCTGCCAGATTTGAGAATCTGGTGGCATGCCAGTTGATGAAATGGTGTTGCTTTTTTCAGGACACCGAGGGCAGAGACCTGGATCTCCGGTACTTTCGAGACATTGATAAGAGGGAAGTGGACTTTGTGCTGGTTGAAGAAACGAAGCCTGTGCACCTCATCGAGTGCAAGCTGAATGACATGAAGCCAAGCAATGGCCTCAAGTACCTCAAGCGGCACTTTCCGCAGGTGCCTGCGACCCAGCTTGTGCTCGATTCAGATGTTGACGTGATTACAAAGGAAGGGATAAGAATCTGCTCAGCCAGCCGTTTCCTGGAGGGCCTTACATAAGCCTGGTGATGGGCGACAACCAATTCAACAGGCAATACTTCAAAGGAACTTATTGTCTGGGAGCCGGAATTATCGACCGGACGGTCCCGGGTAAACCTCGAAGCTGCGTGCAGTGCTATGGCTGATGGCAAGGAGGAAGGCGCTTGTTGAAATCTGAGATCACAAATCTCGAGATCATGTAGGACCCACGTCGGTCGCTACCAGATGAATGAGCTGCGGGAAAGGTAGGGCCGATTTCAGCTACTGTAGCCACGTGATCTCGATCAGGTGCTCAACCTTGAATATGAGCTTGAAGGATATTGTCCGGAAAGAGAAGATTGGTCGCTAGAAAGTTGAAAAGGGGATGCAGGGATTTGTGTTGCGAACGCCAAGGCATTCTTGCAGGCAATTGAAAGGAATCTTGCTGCATAGATGATGAAGATCATTTAAGGAGCATTCTTGAGCAATGGTTGTGTGACATACCCCTGTGGCATAATAGCCCAATTGGAAACGAATTACTGGTCACCACGCCTGCTGTTTCTGCTTTACAATTCTAAACACCTC
>JAFDIC010000454.1 GCA_019308525.1 Deltaproteobacteria bacterium | reverse complement strand
CTTCGGGCGAAGTTTGTCGTGCCATCCAAGGGATCTATAAGCCAGACCCTTTCCTTGGTGGGATTGCATTCTCCGCTTTCCTCGGTTATGATGCCGTCTGCGGGAAAATGTCGTCCTATTAGGTCAGTGATTATCTTCTCTGCTAGAAGATCAGCGTCTGTTACTATCTCAGCCTTTCCCTTTTTCGTGACGTTTGCTTCACCAAGGCTCATGGCCCTTATTACATTTCCGGCAGCCAATGCGGCCTGTCTTGCTATTGAGACCTCTTTGGTCAAATTCATTTTCTCACCGCCCTTGGATAATGTTTCTACTCGCGGACATGAAAAAGTTACCTCCTAAACTCATCCTGAACCCATGGTTTGCCTGCTGAAAGCGAGTGTGCTGGGGTACGTAAAATGCCTTGACAAATGTTTGGGGGGATAGTAAGAATAAAAAATTTAGGGCAATCAATCTCTTTGTCCCCCCGGGGTGAGGGTGGGACCAAATCAAAAGGCCGTGAGGAGATTTCTTTATGAGGCATTATGAGACCATCTTTATCTTGAACCCGACCCTTGCCGAAGATGAATACAGGGAGACCCTGAAAAAATACTCAGACCTGATAGAAAAGTCAAAGGGTATTCTCATAAAGGCCGAGGAATGGGGGAAGCAAGACCTTGCCTATTTGGTCAAGAAGTTTGATAAGGGCTTCTTCGTGCTCCTTGATTACTGTGGCGAACCCGGTATAACAGACCGACTCGAAAGGGACCTGAAGCTCGACGAAAGGGTAATCAGATTCCAAACGGTGAAACTTGCAGATAAGGCGGACCCGGAGAAGTTAAAGAAAGAGGCGGAATCTGTTGCACCTCCAAAGGAAGAACCTGGAGGAGAAGAGGCGGTATCTGAAAAAGCGGAGGCAAGTCCGGAGCAGGGCGGTTCCGGAACTGGAGAGGTGAGTGATGGCGTACAATAGAAATAGAAGAAGGATCACCTATCACAGGAGAAAAGTTTGCAAGTTCTGTGCTGACAGCAGCTTGCAGATAGACTATAAAGACCCAAGGACGTTGAGGACTTTTACCACGGAAAGGGGTAAGATCGTCCCGAGGAGGATTTCCGGCAACTGTGCCAAGCACCAAAGGAGGCTTACTACAGCGATAAAGAGGGCCAGGAAAATAGCCCTGTTGCCATTCACTACCTCAGTTCTTAAATGACGAGTGAATAGGGCCTTTTGCCGAATGCTTTACATGGGTTGGAAAACCTCTCAACATTGGCCTGTCTTAAAATCCATGAAAATAAATGACTTATTTGGGTGCGCGGGAGTGGCTTTCGTCTTCCTGTTTGTATTTTCTCTGGTCCCTTTCGTCGGGCCCTTCTTTGCCCTGCTGACTCCCTTGCCCTTTCTCTACTACTCGACAAAACTGGGCCCCCAGGAAGGATTGAAGATGGGGCTCTTGGCCATAGCTTTGACGAGTCTGGGTACCGTACTGGCGGGGTCTCCTCAACTCGTGTTTCTTGCTGTTGAATTGGGTTTCCTGGGCCTTCTCATTTCCGAGTGCTTTCGCAGGGGATGCTCTTTTGGGTTGACCGTAGTGATTGGAACAGTTGTCGTGCTCTTCTTTGGGCTCACGATCCTTGTCTCCGTGGGACTGACAAAGGACATGGGTCCCCTTGAACTGGTCAGGAGTTATTTCCAGACGAATCTCCAGGGCACGATGAGTGCATACCAGGCCGAGGGGTGGGATCAGGCAAAGCTCAGGCAGTTTGAGGAGTATGCGAAGATACTTGCAGGCGTAATTGCGAGGATCTATCCCTCGTTGATGATCATTGGGGCCGGATTCTTGGTATGGATCAACGTGGTTCTGGGCATTCCCCTTTTGAGGTTGAGGAAGTTAAACTACCCTGATTTCGGCTCCTTGGACAGGTGGCGAGCACCTGAGCATTTGGTGTGGGCTCTCATAGTAGCCGGTTTTTCTTCATTTTTGCCTGTAGGTAGTGTGAAGTTCGTAGGAATCAATGTGCTCCTGATCCTCCTGGTTGTATACGGGCTACAGGGATTATCCATTGTTTTGTTCTATTTGAACAAGTATCGGGTTCCATCCTGGATAAGAATAGGAATCTACCTGTTGTTCCTATTGCAGCAAATTTTTCTGGTGGGCCTGGCCATGGTGGGACTTTTTGACCAGTGGATCGACTTCAGGAAGATCCATGCCAAGAAACAAAGTTAATCAACCCGCAAAAAGTCAAAACTGGGATGGCAAAGCAAAAAAGCTTCAAGTAAGTCTTCAAGTTGAGCCTGCGAAATCCCGCTTGCGGGAGCGCGCGATTCTCGTGTGATCACCGCCAGACAGCAGCGGTATCTTCGAGAGGAGTACTCAAGAGTACGCCGCAATCATTTACCCCGTTAAATAACCCCGGATTCAAAGAACGCCGGGCTTATGATGTTTTTGGATGGTTCTGAACCTTTGATTCATCTCCACAAATTCCCATTTAACGGGGCAGGGATGAAGCGCAACGCAGATCGCTAGATCCCGCCCCGCGGGGAGTTGGATTTTTTGCGAAGCCATCAAACTTGATTGGAAAAAGGAGGCTTTACTTCTATGAGAATTATATTGAGGCAGGACATGAGCGAATTGGGTCTGGAGGGCGATATTGTTGATGTTGCGGATGGGTATGCCCGTAACTACCTCATACCGAAGGGCATGGCCCTTGAGGCCAATAAGCAGAATCTGAAGTTCTTCGAGACCCAGAAGAAAAAGATAGAAATCAAGAGACTGAAGGCCAGGGAGGACGCGGAAAAGGTCAGGGAAAGGCTTGGCCAGGTAACACTTACCATCGCCCAAAAAGCGGGTGAGGAAGACAAACTGTACGGATCTGTGACGAGCATGGACATCGCCAGTCACCTGGAAAAGCAGGGGATTACGATCGAGAGGAAGAAGATCGTCCTTGAGAAGCCCATAAAATCCCTGGGAGAATACGAGGTGGCCGTAAGGATCTATCCCGGTGTTACCGGCTCCATAACGGTGAAGGTGGTCAGAGAAGAGTAGATTGGGGACAGAAGAAAAGAGGAAAGAGGCAATGGGAGTGGACAGGAAATGGCTCAAGCAAAGGAAAAGATAAAGGCTCCTTCACTCAGGGTTCCGCCCAACAATGTCGAAGCAG
>JAFDIC010000453.1 GCA_019308525.1 Deltaproteobacteria bacterium | reverse complement strand
CACTGATCTGAAGGTTCTAAAAATGGAGGGAAGAAACTACCTTCCAGACGTGGTCGCTGATAGGACCGAGATCCGGCACTGGAAGCTCCTTTTTCAAAACCTGTGTTCTCTGTTCCTAGCTCACCGGGGCAGGCGTTGTCAAGAAAAAATAAGGCTTTTCCTTAATTCTAAGAAGAAAAAACCTTACGCAGCCATGAAACAATCCCATAATTCCTCGTTCATTTCCCTCTTTTAGTCCCGCGTTGGGTCTAATTCCCCGCAGCTTGCTGCGAGGCAGGTCATTGCTAAAGTTTGATGGCTTCGGAAAAGGTCTGAAAGTGCCTATTTCCGTCATTCCTGCCCCACATCTTGAGTGCAGGATAAACTCCAGCAGGAATTCAATAATGCCAAGGGCTTCTGGATGCCGGATCAAGTTCTGTATGACGGTTTTAGGAGTTCTTGCGAGGTGGTCACATTTAGATTGGGGCAACCTTGAATTATCGCTTGGAGCCAGAAGTTATTTGAATACTTGAGGTCGTGTCCCCAGGGCTTCTTGATGAGATTTCATGGCCTGCTTTACCTTTTCCACATAGGACCTGGTCTCCGGGATGGGTGGGACCCTGTAGCCCGCCTTCATTACGCGGCTCACACCTGCGTTGTAGGCAGCAAGGGACAGGTCGAGATTCTCGTTGAACTGCTTCAGCAAGACCTGCATCCAGGTAAGGCCTGTTCGAATATTTGTTTCAGGGTGGAAGAGCTCTTCTCTTTCCACCCCGAAATAGTATGAGGCTGTTCTCGGCATCACCTGCAAGACACCAACGGCGCCCCTGGGTGAGACGAGCTTGGGATTGTATCCTGATTCCACCTTCGCCATGCTCAGGGCGAGCACAGGGTCAAGCTCCAGTTGGTCAGCGATCTCCACTATCCGTTTTTTTATCTCCTCTTTGTTTATTTGGGCCAAATCCTCCGGTTCAGGACCACTGTCGTCAAGACCTCCAACAGCGGCCAACTCGATCCGGTCGTCCAGATAGTCCATCACGGTGTGCAGGTTGAGGATCACCTCCCTATGGACCCCAAAGCTCCGGACACCCGGATCCTGGCTGCCGTTAGAGACCTTCGGACCGGTCCGGGAAAGGAGGTGCGAGTAATACTGTTCCAGATCGGCCACCTGGATGGGATCAGGGGTCTGGTCTTCGTCCAAGAGCTTTGCGATTTCACTGACCCGGGTTGCAAGCAATACAAAGGCCTTTTGCCTCTTCTGGATCTCTTCTTCCAGCCCGGCAGCTTGGGCTACCAGGTTCCTGATTTCCACGTATCCCCTTAAGAACCAAGCTGTGCCGGCAAGGGAGAGCAGGAAGAAAAGGGCACAGCATATGATCAGGGTAGAGGGTATGGAGTAAGCCCTGATCGTTTCTGCTTCCCCGGGAAGGAGCAGTATTTTGATTCGGCCAAGTCTCAAGGTGCAGCTCCATTTGAAAGGATTGAGTACATAACGAGCAAAGATCGTGCCAAGGGGTCCTGTTGATTTCAAGCGTGATATCAATATATTATGCCGAACGGATTGGCAATGTGTAATAGGATGCCAAAAAGCCACCGCATTTGGGAAAACTTTTTCCATTTGTCAAGAAATTCTTACACAAGTCCGACCAAGGCCAGATTGGATCGTTCCAGGCAGGGAAACGTGCATGATTCAGGGGCGAAGGTATTCCTTGACCTTTCCGAGCACTATGCGCGGGATATCTTCCCGTTTCTCCACCGGATAGATCGAGATGTTGCTGCGCAAGGACATAGAGCGTTGAAATACCTTGGCCTGACTGTTTTCGCCGATGTGTACCGCGGTAACACGGTTTTCGCAATTGTTGAAGTATTCTATCAGGAGTTCGAGATTTGTAATCTGCATGTCTGTTATGAGGAATATGTCAGGGACACGGTCTGACTGGAGGCCTTCGATTTCTTCCATCAACAGGCGGGTGCCTCCTCCAAAATAGTGACAGAGTGCCTTGTAGATCTCTCTCCTCTTACGGGAATAGGGAAGAACGAGGCAGCCTCCTGCCTGGGCATCGCTGAAGTTATAGACGGCGACCTTTACATCTCTTCTCAGGTAGGCGTCACAGGCACAGGCGGCGCCAAGGACTGCGTAAGAGAGGTTTTTCCTGGGATTAACCATGCTCCCTGATGAATCGATGATGATGATGCAGTCCGGTGTCCCTTGCTCGCGGCTGAAGGTCTCCCCCTCCTTCCGTTGCCACGTCTGTGTAATCCCCGGCATTATTTTGCCGAAGCTTGTCCAGGGGTCTATGTCCTGGTAAGGTTTACCCACCTCCCAGGGAGAATGGTGATGGGGATAAAGGGAACCGCTCTTGCTCATGGGCTTTTTTCGAAGCGGAAGGGAGTAATTCTCGGCAAGTTTCATGTAGTATAGTATATCTGCCTCGAGGGACCTCCCGGCACCCACTCCCATGGATGATTTCGACGGTTCAACAGCCTCGAGGATTTCATCCTCAAAATCCGCAAGGAGTTCCTGAAAGTCGGTCGGGCCGCTGGAATCCCTTGCCAGGTCCTTCAGGCCCTGCTCGATTTCCTGGGAAGAGTATTGCTGAAGGCTGTGGCTGCCCATTGGGTTCGGCCTGGAGACGTTGTCCTCCTGTTCTTCCTCTTCAAGGAGTGACTGGATCACCCTGGCGAACCGCCTTATGCTCTTTGTCCAGAGGCTTTTTTCCAGGTAGGGAAGACGGGAGAGTTTCTTTGAGACCTCTTCGTGCCCCCTGATCCCGAAATCGACTCCCCAAATCTTCTGGTAAAGGGCATGAATGGCCTCGTCCAGGTTGTCTCTTTTCAAGTGACGATAGATCTCGGGCAGGGGAGTATCCTTTTGAAGGACGCAATTGGTGTCAGCAACCACGTCCATGAAGTAATCCGTGGCCTTCTGGGCCATGTCCTTGTTCTTGAGGACCTTTTTTGCCTCTCCGTAGAGCCTCAGGTGGGAGGAGAGGTCCCAGGGACAGTGCATGTAGTGGGAAATGGCATGGTCCAAAAGGCCTTCCATTATCTCCTGTTTCTCCAAAAGGGGACAGAGCCCTTCCACGAACTTCTCGGATATGGAAATCTTCTTGTCCTTGATATCAAGCCCGACTCTCTCTTCTCCCGGGACGCACATGGGCTCAGGAAG
>JAFDIC010000452.1 GCA_019308525.1 Deltaproteobacteria bacterium | reverse complement strand
AACTGGAAGAGGAGGCAGCACTGGCCGTGAAGGGAGAATATTTCAAGACCGGGGACAAGCTGGCACAAAAGAAGATAAGGGCTTAATGGCCTCGTAAAAGGCCCAAGTTCTCGCGGTGCGGGATTTCGCAAGCTCGACTTGCAGGCTGAAGCCTTTTACGTTGAGATCGCAATTTTGACTTCTTACGAGTTCATCAGTGTTGAATATCTGTGAAGGAAAGGAAAATCTTTCCCACAATGGAGAAAGGAGGCACAGCTTCATGCAAGGCAAAAAAGATATTGACTGCACGGTTCCTTACAACGATCTGAGAGAATGGATTGATGAGACCGACAAGATCGGTGAACTACGAAGGGCAGAAGGATATACCTGGGAAGAAGAGATCGGCATGGCTGCGGAACTGCTTCAGCATGATGAAAATGCACCCGTCGCCCTTTTTGACAAGATACCCGGTGTCCCGGAGGGATACAGGGTGCTTACCAATTTTTTCGGGGGGAAGAGGAAAAACATGACCTTCGGTTTTCCCGCCGAGCTCACCAAGATCGAACTCAGCGAGGCCTTTCTCCGGCGGTTCAGGGAAATCATACAAAATCCCCTGTCCCACGAGGTGGTGAAGGATGGCCCGGTCCTGGAGAACGTTATGAGGGGAGATGATGTTGACGTGACAATCTTTCCGACACCCGTCTGGCACGACAGGGACGAGGGGAGGAGGTACATTGGTACCGGGAGTTTTAATGTCACCATCGATCCCCATGAAGGCTGGATCAACGTGGGGACTTACCGGGTTATGATCCACGACGGCAAGAGGGTCGGTTTCTATATCTCACCAGGCAAGCATGGTCGCATCCACAGGGACAAGACCATGGCAGATAACAAGCCTATGCCTGTCTGCGTGGTAGTGGGGGGTGATCCCCTGACCTTCCTGATGGCGTGCAGCGAAATACCTTACGGGATATGCGAGTATGATGTTGCCGGGGCTTACAGGGGCAGGCCAATAGAGGTGGTAAAGGGAGAGGTTACAGGGTTGCCGTTCCCGGCAAATGCCGAGATAGTGCTGGAGGGTTTTGTTGAACCCGGCAACCTGGCACCAGAGGGGCCTTTCGGAGAGTGGACTGGTTACTACGGGAGCAAGATGCGAAGCGAGCCGGTGCTTGACTTAAAGGCAATATACTATCGCAATGACCCTATCATACTCGGCTGCCCGCCACAAAGGCCACCGGAGGAGCAGGCCAGGTACCGGGCCGTCATGCGGTCGGCCCTCCTGAGGGAAGAGATGCAAAGGGCGGGAGTCCCGGACGTAACGGCAGTATGGTGCCATGAGGTTGGAGGGTCCAGGCAGTTGACCGCGGTGGCCATAAAGCAACGATATCCCGGTCACTCCCGACAGGCCGGGCACATCGCGTGTCAATGCCGATCTGCGGCCTATGCTGGAAAGTACGTGGTGGTGGTTGATGATGATGTGGACGTATCGGACCTTGAGGAGTTGATGTGGGCGGTTTGCACCAGGTCTGACCCTGCAACTTCCATTGACATAGTTCGTAATGCCTGGTCTACGCCCCTGGACCCGTGCATTCCGCCCTGGGAGAAGGAAGCGGGCAATTTCACGAATTCTCGGGCAATTATAGATGCCTGTCGGCCCTATCACTGGAAAGACAAATACCCGATAGTCAACATGCCGCTGCCGGAGACTTCCAGGAAGGCGAGGGACCTGTTCTCTTGGATGCTGACCCAGAATTGATCAGCTATGATAGCACCCCCGGGAGATTTTTTGTCTCCCTGGGGGCGCCAGCCAGTCCGATATCAGCAACTCAAGCTTTGACGTGCTGGCAAAAAGCCATAATCGGGGGATGGTAAAGTAAAAACCTTCAAGTAAGCGTTCAAGTTGAGCTTGCGAAATCCCGCCTTCGGGAGCACGCGAATCTCGTGTTATCGGCGCGGAAACATGCGGTATCTACCCTAGGCGTACTTTACATACGCCGCATTCACCGCGAGATGAACATAGGTTGGAGGTTCTTTTTGTGTTCTCTCCCGCCGAGTCACGGCAAGGCAAGAGTGCCGAATTCCCGGATACTAAAGCCTTGACAAGGGTCAAAGGGCATGATAAGTGAACCTTTATCCTCAGTTCAGGGATGGCTTAAGTGTGGTCTTGTACGTTGGCTTTACTGTACGCTGTTCAACAGTGAGCTAGTAGCTCGCAAAAGGATCTTTTGGCTTCCTCTTTCTCATTGGCAAAAGCCCTGGATTGTCATTTGAGAACCAGAGTCCCAGGCCTGGAAGTGCTCCAAAGTGATGCGGCACAGGGAGTTTTGAGGAACCCTCATGTCCTCTACGATACCGGGGGTATTAGTTCCTCCAAGTCAGCCTCTCAATAATGGTGAAAGGAGGTGAGAAGGAAATATTTGAATCTTTCACTCTTGGACTTTGAGAAGGGTGAGTATCAGAGAAACCTAATTCTTCTTCAGGAGGGATGGATCATGATAAAGAAGACCATACTTTTGGTGATCGGAATTTGCTGTCTCACACTTGTCTTTTCAACTTTACCCACTGATAGGGCCTTTGCCGCCGAAAAGGTTATCAAACTGAAGGCCGCCAACTTCTTCCCCCCGCCTTCAAAGCAATCCAGGATACTCCAAGAATTCGTGAACGAACTGGAGGCCCGTTCAAAGGGAAGGATAAAGATTCAGTACTTTGCGGGCGGCTCACTCCTCAAGGCACCTGCCATTTACAAGGGTGTTGAAGCTGGTATCGCTGACTTTGGTTACGCCCATGTCTATTACACCCCGGGCCGGATGCCCGTATCAGAAGCCGCAGGACTACCCCTAGGCGTCCCCAGCGGATGGGTTGGTGCGCACGTTGCCTGGGATTTTGTCCAGAAATTTCAGCCCAAGGAGTGGTCCAAGGTCAAATTGCTGGCACTTCACGGCAACGCTCCGAGCATGCTCATTTCCAAAAAGCCGGTTAGAAAACTGGAAGACTTGAAAGGGCTCACCATCCGGGCCCCTGGCGTCCCCGGAGAAATTATCAAGGCTCTCGGTGGTACCCCGGCTCCCACTCCCATGATGGAGGTCTATGATGCACTGGCCAAAGGAGTGGTGGACGGTGTCTGGGCCCCCTGGGAGACCCTCAAGACCTTCCGTTTTGCAGAAGTGGCC
>JAFDIC010000451.1 GCA_019308525.1 Deltaproteobacteria bacterium | reverse complement strand
GAGAGGGGAATGAGGTAATGGATTCCACTCAAAAGGGTCTTGAAGAAAGGGGGGAGTTCTTTCCTGGGCAGACCCCTCAGGCCCAGTTTGGAGGCCTCGATATGGGTGATATAGAAGAGGGCCGCATAGGAGGCAAAGGCGGGTATGGCCGCTGCCTTGATGACGGCAACGTAGGGCACATTGACGTATTCTGCTATTATGAACGCGGCTGCCCCCATGATGGGTGGTGCGAGCTGCCCGTCCGTACTGGCGGCCACTTCGATGGCAGCCGCCTTTGTGGGGGGGTATCCCACCTTCTTCATCAGTGGTATGGTGAAGGTGCCGGTGGTTACTATATTGGCGATGCTCGAGCCTGAAACCAGGCCTGTAAGACCGCTTCCCATGACCGCGGCCTTGGCAGGCCCGCCCTTGAACCCTCCCAGGAGACTGAGGGCAAGTCTAATAAAAAATTCGCCCCCCCCGGCCTTTTCAAGCATTGCGCCGAACAGGACGAAGAGGAAGACAATGGTGGCGGATACGTCCAGGGGAATTCCGTATATGCCCTCGGTGGACATCGTGATTTGCCCCATGAATCGGCCCAGGGATACGCCCTTGAAGGCGATCACATCTGGCATGTAAGGCCCGAAAAAGGCATAAAAGCAAAAGAGGCCAGCGATAACCGAGAGCGCCGGACCAATGACCCTCCTTGAGGCCTCCAGAAGCAGGATGAGGAGTATCAAGCCTATGACGATGTCTCGGAAAATCGGGGCGCCGTACCGGGAGTTGATCCCCGCATAGTCAATGGCTATATAGACGGCGGAAAAGCACGCAAGGGCAGCAATGAAGTAATCCCACGGAGGGATCCTGTCCTTGATGGAGAGAAACTTCAGCCCCAGACGTGTTTCTTTGAAGACCGGGTAGTTCAGATAGACGATGAGCAGGGCGAAACCCAGGTGTACGGCCCTGATGATGACCGTGTCGAGGATCCACCAGCTCGCAATGGAGAGCTGGAAGAAACACCAAATTACCCCGATGGTAGGGATGACCCATTTCGAGGGACCCCTGGGTCTCCTGGAGACCCCTTCCTCTTCTTCGGCCATCCTCCTGGCGGCTTCTAGGCCCTGGTCCCTGTCGAGTTCCTGGACATCGTTCATGGGCTTTACCCCTCGGGCGGTTTGATCCTGGTTTGCGCCCCTGGGACCTCGTGGGCGTTTCGAACAGGGGTTGTTCTGAAAGCTTGCAACAGCAACAATCCAAAGGGGGACATTCACAAGGGCAGATGCGGCGGCTCAGGGCCGCCGCAAGAAAAGCCGTCAATGTTCGTTACAGGAGCCCGACCTCCTTGAAGTACTTCAATGCACCCGGATGTAAGGGTGCAGTCATCCCTTCAAGCATATTCTTCTTGGTCAGCACACTATAGGCGGGATGGAGTTTCTTGAAGGCCTCAAGGTTGTCAAAGACCTCCTTGGTGATTGCGTAAACTACCCTTTCGGGCACCTTGATGGAGGTTACAAAGGTGGCCTTGACACCAAAGGTCTCTACGTCTTCCTTGTTGACGGCACCGGGATAGAATCTCATGGGGATGACGGCCTTGGCATAATAGGGGAATTTTGCAAGGAGCTTCTCAACCCCCATAATCGGCACGATGCGCACCTTTCTCCTGCCGGAAGTGGCCTCCTTAATGGCGCCGTTGGGGTGGCCCACGGTGTAAAAGAAGGCATCTATCCTGCCGTCCTGAAGGAGCCCGGGGGCCTCAGCGGCCTTTACCCCTTCCGCCTTGATATCGGTCTTCCAGTTGATGCCCGCGTTCTCCAGGGCGTCGATGGAGTTCTGTCTCTGGCCGGAGCCTGGGTTGCCGATGTTTACCCTCTTGCCCCTGAGATCCTGGATGGTCCTGATATTGGCATCCTCTGCTGCCACGAGGGTTATCGACTCCGGGTGTATAGTAAAGACCGCCCTCAGGTCCTTCTGGGGGCCCTTGTCCTTCCACTCCGCCAGCCCGTTCCATGCCTGGTACTGGCGGTCGGATTGGACGATTCCGAACTCCAGGTCACCGGCCATGACTGCATTCACATTGAACACAGAGCCGCCTGTGGACTCTACTGTTGCCCGAATACCGTAAATCTTTCGTTTCTTGTTGACTATCTTGGCAATTGCGCCGCCCGTTGGATAGTAGACCCCCGTGATTCCTCCGGTTCCGATTGTGACAAAAATAGTCTTGGCCTGGACAGGTTGTGCTGGAATGCCAGAAAAGACCGCCATACAAAACGCAAAAACCGTAAAAAACAGGAAAAACTTCTTCATTGGTGCCTCCTTTCTTAAGGTTTCAAAAAAGTGGGTCTTGCTCTCGACCAGTTTTCAATCCAGCCGAATTCCTTATTTCCCTCCTTTCTAATCTAGAAACGGGTTGCCAATTCTTCATTATGGAACTGGTGGCCCCATGATACTCGCCGGATTGAAACCCGGTTTCACGAACGGTGAACAGAATGGATAAGTGGTTAAAAGTATTCGTTAAAATGTGGATGCTCAACATGTTCTTGTCTTGCTTGTTTTTATTCATATTTGATTGATCATCTGTTGTCAAGTCAAAGATCAACAGGCTGTCGCCCAAAACCTGAACCCCAGCCTGAATCGTCATTGTATCCAAAGGAAGGCTGTCTTGAAGGACCGGAGTTTTCTTGGCACGGATTTTACGGATGGCGCGGATGGTGCAGATCATGTTTTGGCAATCAAGGCATCTTGATTGCAAAAACCGTCCATCCCGCCAAGGGCGGGAAAAGATTTGAATAGTACAGCGGAACGGGCTATTGATACGAGTTCCCGAGTGTCTCTTTGGAGGGCACAAAGACTTCCGTGTCATCCGTGAAATCCGTGCCAAAGACTCCCCGCAAATCCCTTTTAGGGATAACCAATGCCGGCCCTCCAGGGCAGGGTATCTATTTGCCTTCCCTTGCGAAGGCAAAACCCCGTTCAATGGCCTTTTGGTTCAAGGGGAAAAACTTATCCTTGCCCCGGAGTGCCGCTTCCATCCCCTTGATGGTGTCTTCAAGGCCCAGGAGGCCGGTTCTGGCGCACACTGCGCCGATCATGACCATGTTGGCGGCCCTTTCCGAGCCGACTTCCTCTGAAAGGGTTGCGGTGGGCACCTCAATGAGTTCCAGATCGGTCCTGG
>JAFDIC010000450.1 GCA_019308525.1 Deltaproteobacteria bacterium | reverse complement strand
GGTCGAAATACTTTACCTCGCGGAAAAGAACCGCATTGGAATCAATCTTGAGGATTCATTGAACACTATAGAGGGCTCCAAAAATTATTCCGTAGTCGATCTGACCTCCTCTATTATCAGCTTGGCCGCGACAATAAAGTTCCCTGAAATATTCGACAGGCTTATCATATCGACCGCTCGACATTTAGATGTTCCTCTTATCACAAGTGACCGTACCATCATGAGAACAGGCCATGTCAAGACCATATGGAGCTAACTTCGCCGGGCCCGTCTCAGCTACCCACCTTACGTTGTTCCTATTCCTTGAGACAGGCCATGGCTGTTGCATAATGTTGCATCTAGGGTTGCATTGATGTTTCAGGGCCGTATCTCAACGTAACTTCTTACAATTCCTTCATTATCCTGACCTGATTCAATATTTCAGAATATTTTATATTGCATCCACGCATCATTTTCCTTTGCCCGGCTCTCCCCTGCATTCTTCCGGTTGATGTATCCACCTGATTTTTCGATATAATTTCATTTTGGCACGTTGTGTGCTTCCCTACCCAACCGCACGCGGGATTTCACGGAAATGGCCAGTACATGAAAAGTCCCTCCAGTCCATTGCCTTTCAGGGAGGGTGGGGGGAGCTTTCAATACCAAGAAAAAGGGGCAGAGAAATGGCCAAGAAGAAAAAGATCCTTGTGGTGGATGACGAGCTTGACATGAGGATTTTCCTCTCCACCCTCTTGGAAACGAGCGGCTACAAACCTTACGTGGCGGACCAAGGAGAAGAGGGGATCAAGCTTGCAAGGGAGATCAACCCTGATCTCATCATCCTGGATGTAATGATGCCGAGGCAGGGCGGCATACAGATGTACAGGGAGGTCAAGACGGATAAAGCCCTGAAGAAGGTACCGGTGATCATACTCTCTGCCATTTCCAAGAAGACCTTCTATCACTCTCAGAGCATGCTCGACACTTACAAAGGTCAGGTCGTACCGGAGCCGGAGGGTTATATTGAGAAACCGCCCGATTCCGAGGAGATCCTCAGATGCGTCCAGGATCTCCTGGGGGACAGGAGAGAATAGCAAGACCCTGTTCCTTTTAGAATCACACGCAGGTTTTCTTTGTGTCTCAGCTTCGGGCCTTATAAAAGGGGAGGACTGATGCAAAAGAGGATTGGTTTCTACATATGCCACTGTGGTGTCAATATAGCAGGCAAGGTCCGCGTTGAAGAGGTGGCCGAGTTTGCAAGAGGTTTCGACAACGTGGTTGTTTCAAGGGACTACAAGTTTATGTGTTCAGACCCGGGCCAGGAAATGATCCAGAGGGATATACGGGAACTCGGGCTCAACCGGGTGGTCGTTGCCTCTTGCAGCCCGAGGCTGCACGAGAAGACCTTCCAGGCCGCCTGCGAGCGAGCAGGGTTGAATCCCTACCTCTTTCAAATGGCCTCGGTTCGAGAGCAGGTCTCCTGGGTCACGGAAGACCCTGACGAGGCCACCATGAAGGCAAAGACCCTTGTGGCAGCGGCCATCAACCGGGTGAACTACCATCACCGCCTCTTTGACCGAAGGGTGCCGGTCAATCCGGATTCCCTGGTGGTTGGTGGAGGAATCGCCGGCATGCAGGCCGCCCTGGACATCGCCGATGCGGGGTACAAGGTCTACCTGGTTGAAAGGGAACCTACCATCGGCGGTCACATGCTCCAGTTTGACAAGACCTTCCCAACCCTGGATTGCGCCGCATGCATAGGAACGCCCAAGATGGTATCGGTGGGTCAACACCCCAACATTGAATTGCTCACTTACAGCGAGGTGGGGGAGGTATCAGGTTTCATTGGAAACTACAAGGTCAAGGTCCTCCGCAAACCGCGCTTTGTCAAGGAAGGGGTCTGTACGGGATGCGGTGAATGCGAGAAGGTATGTCCGGTCATAAGGCCGAGTGAATGGGATGAGGGGCTTGGAAAGAGAAAGGCAATATACAGGGCCTTTCCCCAGGCCGTGCCAATAACCTTTGCCATTGAGAAAAAAGATCGGGCTCCCTGTGTCATTTCTTGTCCCGCTGGCATCAATGTCCAGGGTTATATACAGCTCATTAAGGAGAGGCGGTACCAGGATGCGGTAAACCTGATCCTGGAACGAATCCCCTTGCCCGGGGTCCTTGGTCGTGTCTGCCCCCATCCATGCGAGAGGGAGTGCAGGAGATTGGAGGTAGACGAGGCCTTATCTATCAGGGAATTGAAAAGATTTGCCGCCGACCATGCGGACTTCGACAATCTGCCTCTCCCACAAATCCAGGACCGCCCTGAAAAAGTGGCGGTCATCGGTTCGGGCCCCGCAGGACTCACTGTTGCCTATTATCTTCGCCAAAGGGGTTACAAGATAACCATCTTTGAGGCCCTCCCCCTGTTGGGCGGAATGCTCCGGGTTGGTATCCCTGATTACAGGCTCCCGCCCGATATCCTGGAGAAAGAGATAGATCACATCCTCAAACTCGGCATTGACGTGCAGACAGGGAAACGGTTGGGCAAAGATTTCACCATAGCTGATCTTGAAAAGCAGGGGTTCAAGGCCATCTTCATCGGGGTCGGCGCCCATATCGGTATGAAATTGAAAATTCCGGGTGAAGAAGAATTTCGGGGTGTTGTGGACGCGGTGGAGTTTTTGAGAGATGTAAACCTTGGGAAAAGGGAAAAACCCGGTGACAGAGTGGTGGTTATTGGAGGAGGGAACGTGGCCATCGACGCCGCTCGCACTGCACTGCGCCTGGGATCAAAGGAAGTACGTATTGTCTATCGTCGGAGCCGCGGGGAGATGCCTGCTTACCCGGAGGAGATCGAGGAGGCGCTGGAGGAAGGCCTAAGGATCCATTACCTCACTGTCCCGGTGAAGATCCTGGGCCATGAGGGAAAAGTGGAAGGCATTGAATGCATCAAAACAGAGTTGGGGCGGCCTGACGCAACAGGCCGAAGGAGACCGATACCTGTCCAGGGATCAGAGCATCTGATCGAGTGCGATGCGGTTATTCCGGCCATCGGCCAGCAGCCAGATGTCTCATGGGCCACAAATGATCCTGGCCTCGAAACAGGCCGCAGAGGCACTATAGTTGTCAACCCTTATACCATGATTGAAGCCATAGCATCCGCTCGCAAGGCAGTGGAGGCAATGGCGCTTTTCTTGAGAGGCGAAGACCTGGACAGTTTCGAAAAAGAGCTGGCTGCGGCAGAGCCTCCGGGCCGTGACTGGGACGAAATCCCCAAAGACATTGACAGGCAACCTCGGTCCAGTCCGCAGCTCATTACAACAAGGGACAGGAGCTTATCCTTCGACGAGGTGAACCTGGGCCTCTCCGAGGAAGAGGCACAGCGTGAGTCAGAGCGCTGCCTCAATTGCGGGGTATGCAGCGAGTGCACGGCATGCACCCGGGTCTGTGAGGCAAAGGCCATAGACCACGCAATGGAGCCTGAAGAAAAGGAGATCGAGGTTGGCAGCATCATCTTAGCCACCGGGTATGATCTGTGGGATCCGGCTCCCATGAAGCAATTCGGTTACGGAAAGTATCCCAATGTCTTTACCAGCCTGGAGTTCGAGCGCATAAACAATGCAACGGGCCCTACCGGGGGACAGATCCTTGTCAGAGACGAAAACTGGGAATTTACGAAAGCCCCGGACAGTGTGGCCATCATCCACTGTGTGGGTAGCCGGGATGAGAACTACCACGAATACTGCTCCCGCGTATGCTGCATGTATGCCCTCAAGTACGCCCATCTCATTCGAGACAAGGTAGGGCACCATACGAGGATATATAACTTCTATATCGACATGCGCTGCTTTGGCAAGGGTTACGAGGAGTTCTACCGCAGGTGCCAGGAAGAGGGCATCACCTTCATAAGGGGCAAACCCGCGGAAATCACCGATCTTCCCATGGGCCCGGAAGAACGCGGAAAACTGATGGTCATAGGTGAAGACACCTTACTGGCAGAACGTTACAGGCTGGCGGTGGACATGGTAATCCTCTGTGCGGCCATGGAGTCCAGGAAAGACGCCCAGGAGGTGGGGAGGATCTTTGGTGTGAACCAGGGCGCGGATAATTTCTTCCTGGAGGAACATCCCAAGCTGGCACCCCTGAGCACTGCGACTGACGGCGTGTTTATCGCCGGTGCCTGCCAGGGCCCCAAGGATATACCTGACACCGTTTCCCAGGCCTCGGGTGCGGCAGCCAAATCGCTCGAGTTGACCGCACGGGGAGAGGTGGAGATCTCCCCTACGATCTCCTGGATAGACCCGGATATCTGCGTGGGCTGCCAGGCATGCATAAACCTGTGCCCGTATTCCGCCATAGAGTTTGATGAACGAAGGTATGTCTCTGTTGTGAACGAAGCCCTGTGCAAGGGATGCGGGAGCTGTGCAGGGTTTTGCCCGAGCGGGGCGGCGCAGGTGAGGCATTTCAGCGAGAAACAGGTATTTGCGGAACTGGACGGCATCATGGACGCATTGGCCGGGGTGGGGAGTTAACGAACCCCCACATCCTCCCTTGGCCCCCTGGAGGGTCTCGTGCCAACGCCTGTAGTAGTCATAACAACCCGAACAAAGAGCGCTATTTAATGGAGTAGAAACATGAATGAATTCGAGCCCGCAATCATTGCCTTTGTGTGTAACTGGTGTACCTTTACGGCCGCTGATTTGGCCGGCACATCCAGGCTGGTCTATCCGCCCAACATCAGGTTGATCCGGGTGATGTGCACCGGCATGGTGGACCCTAAATACGTCATAAAGGCCTTCCTGGAAGGAGCGGATGCCGTGCTTATCAGCGGTTGCCACCCGGGTGACTGCCACTATATCAACGGCAATTTCAAGGCACGGAGGAGGGTCAAGCTGCTGAAGGAAATATTGCCCAGGTTCGGCTTTGACGAGCGGAGATTGAAGTTGACCTGGATCGGCGCCAGCGAGGGCGTGGATTTCGCGAGGACGGTGAAAGAACTGGTGGAAGAGATCAAGTCTATCGGCCCCAGTGAGGCCAGAGGACAGATGGTACTGTAGCCGGAGGAGAGATATGGCCAGGACAGCCAAGATTGAGGTAAAGGGAAAAGATCCCGTGCGTGCGATTCAGATCTTCTTGAGGGAGATACTGGAAGCTACCCATATTGATGCCATCCTGGTGGCCGAGCATCTTCCCATGAAAGACGTGGTTATGCCGACGCTCATTACC
>JAFDIC010000449.1 GCA_019308525.1 Deltaproteobacteria bacterium | reverse complement strand
AATCGGGTTCAAATTTGTCTCCTGGTATTCCGGGATATTTGTCCTGAGCTCTCTCTTGCTTTTTGCCATCATCTATTTTTTTATCTCCTCGATGCTTTCAAAACATGACAGGGGAACACTCCTGTCAGAGCTTGAGGAGCTTGCCGCTCAATACAGAAGAGGTGGCATAGCTTCTGTTGAAAAGCTGCTCACCACAAAGAGGAAGTTCCACAGACAACACTCCCTTTTCGTTCGTATCGCCGGAACACAGAACAATACCGCCCGTGTATACCTTCCATACCAATGGATGGAGTTTGATATCCCGGAGCTTGAAAGAATAACACCGGATACCAGGCGAAAATGGATAAACCTGCCTTCAATGGATGGCGGATATGCCCTGGAGATCGCCACTACTCGGTTGCCCGATGGTCACTGGCTCCAGGTGGGCATGAGCACGGAGGACAGGGAGAGGATTCTCCATCGTATTCGAGGAACCTTCGTAACAGTCACGATCCCTGTGTTTCTGTTGGGGTTTCTTTTCGGGGGGGTGCTTTCTTATCGAACCCTCCGACCCATCCGCCACCTCATTCGCACGGTCGAGTCTATTGATACCGGCAAGATGGATGCGCGGGTGACCAGCCCGGGGACAGGGGACGAGCTGGATAAGCTGATAGGACTCTTCAACCGGATGCTGGAGAAGATCGAAACCCTCATCGTTGCCATGAGAGGTTCCCTGGACAATGTGGCCCATGATTTGCGCACCCCCATAACAAGATTTCGCAACATGGCCGAAACAGCGCTCCGATCTGACGGAGACGTGAAGCTTTACAGGGAAACCCTGTCGGACAGCCTAGAGGAATCCGATAAGATACTCAAGATGCTGGATACTCTCATGGACATTTCAGAGGCCGAAACAGGGGTTATGAATCTTGATCGAAAGATAGTGAACATTAGAATCCTAGTGGAAAAGGTTGTGGATGTATACCGCCATGTAGCCGAGGAAAAGGGCCTCTCTATCGATATCAACGCTCCTAACGGGCTGCATATACCTGTTGATCAAGACCGAATGGGCCTGGTCCTCGCCAATCTATTGGATAATGCCATAGAATATACCCCTGCCGGAGGACAGATCTCCCTTGAAGTCCGGCATGGCAACCAGGAAGTCATCATAAGTATCAGAGACACTGGTATAGGCATCTCGAAAAGAGATCTCCCCAGAATTTGGGACCGATTGTATCGAGGCGATCAAAATGCCTGCCAAAAAGGCCTGGGTCTGGGCTTGAGTCAGGTCAAGGCCATCATACGTGCCCACAACGGCCGCACCGAGGTGATAAGCGAGCCTGGTAAGGGTTCCACCTTCACTATCCGCCTTCCCGCCGAGCACTAAGTTGCCGCCCAGGTCTATCCTCGGTTGGATAGTCGAGAACCCTGGAACCTTTCAAGATTGTAATTTCCTTGAAAGGTTCCTGCAACCTGTCCTTGGTATCATCAATTCTAATGGAAACATTTCACTTCTAGGAGAAGCACTGAATAGCTCCTTCGGAGTAAAGAAGCAGCAATGCCGGCGTCTGAGGCGCAAGAACCATGGGCGGGCACATCACACTAGTCTCAGGAATACCGGCAATGAAGCAGGCAAGCCCTTGCTTCTCGTTGATGACTCGATGCACCGGCTTCTTCCTGTCGGCTGTCGCTTGGGTATTGGTGTTTTCCGCGTCGGTTCGAGCCTTGGAAAGGTATGAGCCTGCGATTCGGGTAATTGCCGACAACGTGACACAAAAAGCGACCTGTCAGATCCCTTCCATCGAAGGCCGTCTGGGGGTAAGAGTGCGGCCAGTGACTCCCGGGGAACTGGAACAATATGGCCTGGATTTTCCACACGGTCTCGTGATAACCTCGGTGCATCCTGACAGTCCCCTGGCTCCTGTAGGTTTCGAGGCGAGGGATATGATACTTGAAATCAACGGCCGGACCATAAACGACATGAAAGACTTTGCAAGTGTAATCAAGGCATTGGGTCCAGGGCAGCAGATCATCATACTTGGTCTCGACCACCGCAGTGGTCGAAGCGGCTATGTGCAAGTAATGCTGCCCTAGTAACCACTTAACTCTGATGCGGGCACAGCCCCAAATGAAATTTCATGTCAAGACCAGAAGAGAGTGTTCACCCCGGATGGGATAGCTTCTACACCCTCACCCTCGAAACTGGTGATGTAGACGGTTTCGCCTGGTTTGCATGACCAGGCAAGACAGAAGAGTGGCGCCAAGTTTTTTCGTGCCTCCTGGCGCAACGTAGCTCCCCTGATCCGGGTTCAGGAGTGGACAGGGTTTCCACGGAAGCATCGTCCTTCCATGCCTTGAGAATTGTGCATTATGATCTCCAGGATTTCATTGCTGCAACTTGCGGTCCAAGAAAATCTGTATTCCTTGACCTAGGTCAAAGGGTAAACCGGGGTTCCTGTCTATAGTCTTCCCAGCACTTGGGAGAAACCCGATTTTTTCAAGTGAAATCTACTAAGCGAAAGGAAGATGCGAATGTTCTGTAATCAATGTGAACAAGCGGCAAAGGGTGAAGGATGTACGAAAATCGGGGAATGCGGGAAACGACCTGCCGTGGCGGCGCTGCAAGACCTGCTGGTCTATGCGTTGAAGGGCCTTTCCCTTTATGGGGCCGAAGGAGTGAAGGTGGGTGTCAGTGACCGTGAGGTCAATGAATTCACCTGCAAGGCGATGTTTTCTACGCTGACAAACGTCAATTTCGATCCGGATCGGTTTCTGCTCCTCGTAAATCAGGCAGTTGAACTCAGGGAACGCCTCAGGCGAGAGGTCGAGGCAGCAGGAGGGAAGGTGGATTTTCCCGATGGCCCTGCCACCTTCAGGCCTGGGAGCACGTTGGAGGCAATGGTCAAGCAAGGGGAGGGTGTGGGACTCAAGTCTGATCCCGACATTGACCCGGACATTCAGTCTCTCCAGCAGACCACTATCTACGGTATCAAGGGTGTGGCAGCTTATGCAGATCATGCCCGGATTCTGGGACAGACGGATGATGAAGTTTATGCCTTTATCCATGAGGGTCTTGCCGCAACCGAGAACAAGGCCCTGACACTGGAGGATTGGGTCGGGCTGGCCTTGAAATGCGGAGAGGTTAATCTCAGGGCCATGGAATTGCTGGATACCGCCAATACGGGGGCTTA